>SSGY01000197.1 GCA_008017145.1 Neisseriales bacterium | reverse complement strand
GTGATACTGAATTATCCATCAGTCTGGATAATCCTGTAGCTGTTGCTAAACCAAGTGATATTTGTAAATAATCGGTGTAAAGATCAAAGATGTTGTTCATGGCTATCTCCGATAAATGAACATCACTATTTTACACAATTTGCACATCTCCGTGCGTAACATCAGTTATTAACTACACAACGCATAAGTAGCAAATATAACTCCGAAGATAGATTGCTTTATTACATCATTGAGCCTCAGACAACGCTAAAACACGTACAGATTAGACAAATTATTGAACGTGAAACATACGAATACGCTAAAGAATTCAGAAGTTTAATTCAACAAGATCAGAAAGATAAGTATGAATCCTAAATTATTATTCCTAATTGGACTGGGACTTGTTTCGAGTAATATCTTTGCAAACGAGCTCCAAGCTAAGTTAATGGATATAGCAGCTCAAGAAGCTCAGATAGCGAATATTGGGGTAAATAAATACATGATGTTATACGGTAAAAATAACCCCATACCAATTATTAATCGATGGAACTCAATGGAACATCGCCCTGCTCTCACTGATGACCAGATTTCACAGATTAATAAACTTGAAGTGCAGAAGCAACAAATTTTAAAAGGAGCCATTAGTAATTGAAAGCTAAATCTCTTATTGTTGGTATAAATATTATTAGTTTATTTGGTTGTAGTAGCTCGACTGTACCAAGTGTACAGAAGTTAGCAACTACGTCAAAAACACAAAACTACTACTACTGCGAATCATGTCCTAAACCGACAAAACTCGTAAAGCAGGAGTATTTACCACTTGAGCCTGACGAGCCAATTATTACTAATAAACCAATTGTTGTTCCTGTTCAAACTAAACCCACTAAAAGGAGAATCAAAAACAAGAAACATCGTAAGCGTAAATCTACTATTAATTCGCAAACCAATCGTAAACTACAATGTGTTCAATGGAAGTAAAAATATGAATAAAAAAATTAAGTTCTTAGCATTATTAACCTTATGCGCTATACCTTTGATGGCTTCGGCAACTACTGGAGATACCACTTTTAATGACATTGTGACTCAAGTTAAAGGATGGCTTGGTGGTTCATTAGGATTAACTTTTGTACTTGTAGCGTTCTTGGGCGCTGCTGCTGCAGTCGTTGGGATGGCACCAATGAAGATAATGTTCCCTGTTTTAGGATTAACTTTGATGCTTCACTACGGACCAGGTATCTTGGAGAATATCTTTGGTGCAACTGGAGATATAACCTTTGGTCACTCACATGCCTTTACCTTGTTCGATATTGCAATTTTGATGTTATCAAGTGCAATAGCAATTATTGCTATATCTACAGTCAAAGAGTTTAAAAATCAACAATTAGAAGGTCTAAACTAATGAAATGCCTAGTTATTCCCAAAGAAATTAATCAGGAATACGTTCTACTATGGAAACGTGACGAAGTTGGTTTTCTGATTGTTCCATGGTTGTTCTGTTTTATGCCAGGTGGAATGCTAGGCTTTTCCTTGACCTGTATTTTATTGATTATAGTTGCTAATCTTCTCAAGCAACTGAGTGTCGACAAGCCAAATGGTTACATGATTCACTACTTAAAATTCAATTTCCCCAAGCAATATGTTAATGCGGTTATATCTTCAATAATGTATTTCAGAAAAGTTGAAGATCTTGATACAAAAGAATCGTTGATTTTTCAGAGTGAAGCATTTCCCCCCTCATACATTCGTTATATAGCAGGCTAAAAATGGAAAGAAGATTATCAGATCAAGAAACACTTGCCTTACAAAGCAAGTACAAAAATACAAAAAAATATCTTAATTGGATGATAGTGTCTAATGTCGCACTATCGTTAGTACTTGCGTTCAATATGAATCGTGAAAAAATTATTATTTCGCCACAGGTTGCTCCAGAGTTCAAAATGTGGATTGAAAAATCTCAAGTATCCAATGAGTATTTAATTGCCATGTCACGTAACGTATTGGATCTATTACTAGATATAACGCCAAGTAATGTATCAGCGCAACAGCAAGCTTTACTAAACATGGTTGCGCCAAAGTACCGTGCTACTTTAAAAAATAAGTTGGCCGACATTGCGGATCAACTGACTAAAAATAACTTAAGTCAAAATTTCTATATTCAAAGCATTCGTATTCGTAAAGGCAAGCCAATTGTTTACATCACAGGCACCTTAAATCAATATATTGATAAAAATAGTGCTAGCGAAACAACCCAAATTTATAAGTTGACGTTTAATGTTTCTAACTACAACATTCAGTTAGAAAACATTGAAACATTAGAGCAAAACGATCCACAATTGCGAGACCAAAATGCGTAAACTATTACTAACTTTATTATCTACAGTCGCTATCTCATCAGCTCAAGCTATTTCAATCTTTGAGGCAAATAATGGCGATACTATTTCAGCAAATATCTCGGAGAAAGATTTAACACGTATTGAAATTGAAGGGCAAAAAATCATCAAAGACTACTCTTCTGCAGATGTGTCTAAAAAAATAACTAAGCCGCTTGGGCAAATCTATTTGGTACCAAATAGCTCAGCGACATTTAGTTTGTTTATAGTGAGTGATACAGGTAATACTTATAACTTAAAGTTAACACCATCAAAACATGCTCACGGCGATTCAATTTTAATTAAGCCTAAGATTACCGCAGGCGCAAAAACAAAAGTTACTAGTAATTTACAATTTACAAGTAATTCGTATATTCGTAATATCAATTATCTAATGGAAATCATGTATCTTGATAAAGATGATGATGGTCAATACAGCGCCACGGGGATAGTTAAACCAATTGCGACCTATAAAGGTTTGGATTCAGTGATGTTAAAGAGCTATACCAATGATTCTTTAACTGGCTATGTAATCCTAGTAAAAAATACCTCAAAAGCAAAGATACTACTGTCAGAGGCTCAATTTTATAGTCCACACACACTAGCAGTTGCGATTGATAACTCTGAATTAGCAGTAAATGGCTTTAGCCGTATATTCATCATTCAAGAAGCTAAGAGAGGTTCATAATGAGTGTTGATAAATTTAATGCTAAAGCAAAGCTTAAAAAATTTAAAAAGCAATTTATTCTAGGTGGCGGGTTAGTTTTTGTATTGATACTAGTAATGGTTTACTCTACTGACACCAAAGATACTCCACCACCTGAGAAAATTCAATCTTCACAAGTTTATACTGCGGTTAAGAAATTAAACCCCAGTACTGCAGATGTATTACTCCAACAGAACGAGCAGCAACAATTACAGCAAGCTCAAATTAATCAACAGTTGCTTCAAAAAATCAACGACCTTGAGTCGCAAAATCAAACTTATCGTAAAGCAGCATTAGAACAAGAGTCGAATACAAATGCTCTAAACGATAAACTTGGCAAACTCAATACAACCAAAATTGCAGCTAGTGGAGCAACTGGTAACTATGTTTCTCAAAAGCCTGTCAAAGCGGTGTTTGAGGATGATATTAATAACGATAGTGGTGATGATTCAACATTTGAGTCAGCAACACAAAGAATCGGACAGACAGCAAACAATAGTAGCTCGGATAAGCCGGACGAGATCAAGTCGATTTCTACATATATTCCGAGTAATACTTTTGTTAAGGGTACGCTAATCGTAGCTCTTTCAGCTAATACAGGTGGTAATGCTGATACAACCCCTACTCCATTTTTAGTACGTTTGACAGATCTGGCACGTTTGCCGAATGAGTTTAGAGCCAACTTGCGGTCATGTATGGTAGCTGGTTCTGGCTATGGTGATTTATCTACTGAGCGCATTAAAATGCGAACAACCAAAATGTCATGCGTCTTAAAAAATGGACAAGCAATTGATATTCAAGTTGATGGTTATATTGCTGGTGAAGATTCAAAACCAGGCATGCGTGGGATGGTTGTAACACATTCTGGAGGGGTTGCTGCTAAAGCTACACTAGCTGGATTTATACAAGGGATCGGTACTATTGGACAAGCAATGGGTCAAACGCAAACAATTACTCCGCTTGGTGGTGTGACGACAACTATTTCCCCACAACAAGCTGTTACTGCTGGAGCTGGAGCTGGAATTTCGCAAGCTGGTCAAACATTATCACAATACTATATGAACATGCTTACTCAAATTTCACCATCAATCGAAGTATCTGCAGGTCGTCATGTAACTGTTGTATTTACTAACGGCGTAGAACTGAAGTTACCAATAAATAGCCAAGACGTGTCAAATAATTCACCGTTGCCAATTCAATAGGAACTAATTATGCAAAAAAAACAATTTATTCTACCAGTGATTGGGATTTTAGCTTTAACTTTAAGTAGCTGTGCAACACCATACCCTTGCGGTGAACCAGGTACTGGGCAATGTAAATCAGTTACGCAAAATTATCAGCAAAGTTATCAAAATTACGTCAATCCAGATGACTTAAATGCTGATGGTTCAAGTAGTTCAAGTACAGCGACTCAGCGAGAGGACTCTAACAGTAGCTCTAATCAAACAGTTAAAGAATATATGCACTTTCAGCAATATCCACAGATTCCAGCTGATGGTGCTCCACTCTTATCACAACCTAAAATGATGCGCGTTTGGTTATCACCATACACTGATAATGACAATATTTACCACGACCAAAGTTATGAATACATCATTGTCAGCCGTGGTTCGTGGAACTACAATAACAACAGAATACTGCTTGATGAAGATGGTCTTCAGAATGTTACCCAAGGACAAGTTTCAAATATTCGTCAAGGTGGTTATGGTGCATACGGCAATCTAGATCAACCACCACAAACTGAATCACAACCTAAAACTACCTTACCAGGACAATTTCCAGCCATCAATGGTTTACAAAATGGTCAAGTACCAATGATCACGAATACTATTGGTTCTGGTATTGACAGAACAATTCAGCCGATACCATACTAGGAGCCTAAGATGTTAGATAAGATTTTAAATAAATATCATGTAAATAACTTGACTGAATTACGTTCAACGTTGTTTGGTAAGCTTAAGAAAGAAGATGTGCCAGATAGTTATGTTCAAGATATAAATAGCAAGAAAGAACTAAATCCACGCCAATTTGAATTTAAAAAAATCTTAGAAGAAAATCGGATGGCAGATTTACTACCTTATGAATGGTATGACTCTGAAACTGAGGTCTATCAAACTTCGCGTGCCTATGGATTTGTCTTTGACTGTGGAACTATCATAGGCTGCTCTAATGACCTAGATGATCAGTTGAGTGGTTTATTTTCAATCGGAATTCCTGATGGTAGCTGTATGCAAGTTTTATTATTTGCATCACCTGATCTTCATGATCAATTTAGTAACTATGTTTCTAGTCACAAACATCCGTTATTAAAGAAGATTGCTGAAGAACGCTGCAAATTCTATGAACAAGGATTATATAGCAGTTTAATACCAGGTTATAAACTGCCTGTACGTAATTTTAGGCTGATTATATCATTCACTTTCGAAGGCGTATTCCAAGATAGTAATAGAGCTGCTGCTGTATCACTACGTAACTCAATTTCTTCAACGTTGGGCAATAGTTTTATTACAAATCGCACTATGTCACCTGATTCGTTTATTAGTTTTTTGAGAAGTATTTTAGAAATCTCCACAAAACGCAGTGAATCAATTAAATATGATCGCAATCGTCCTATTCGTGAACAAATCGTTGATATAGATAATAATGTTTATATAGCATCAGATGGTATGGTGATTAATGATATAGGAGTTAAATCAATAGCGGTTCGGGAATATCCTCGTGAATTTAAAGTTACTCAGTGTCGTAATTTAATTGGGGATGCTTTTTCATTATCTGCACAAATTTCATACCCATTTATTGTAACCCAAAATATTACATTTTTGGATCAAGCTAAAGAGAATACTAAGCTGAATGCAGCAGCGTTAAAGACTGCAGAACAAGTTAAACCAGGAAAGTTTACGGCAATGTTTCGTATTTTTCATAAAAAACATGCTGAATACCAACTCTTACAGCAAAGCATTGCTAATGGTGAAGGTTTAATGCTCATGAATCATATGGTACATGTGTTTTACCCACTTGGACATTCAGAGAATGCGCTGCAAGAAGTTAAGTCGCTCTACAAAAATTTTGGATGGGATATGGTTACAAATACTAATTTACAGCTACCTTCATTGTTTTGTAGCTTACCACTCTTCCATGATTTCCAGTCTGCTAAAGAGCAAAAGCGTAATCATATGATGTCATTGTACACCAAAACCAATGTGGTAAATATGATGCCATTATTTGCAGATAGCCGAGGTACAGGAATTCAAAGCCCAAGATTGCAACTGCTATCCCCTTCTGGACAACTCCAATATTTCGATATTTTTGAGTCAAATACCAATTCTAACGTTTCTGTTTCAGCGTCATCTGGTTCTGGTAAGTCATTTTGGACCAACGAAATGGTAAAAAGTTATCGGGCAATTGGTGCAAAAGTATCAATTATTGATGTTGGCCGATCTTATAAGGAATCATGTGATATATTTGGTGGACAATATATTGAGTTTACTAATAAAGCTAACATCTGTGTAAATCCATTCAGCTTTATTAAATTCAAGATTGGACTGGATGAGAACACTCCTGATGAAGAAATTGATAAACTCCAAGATCTAGATTTACGAAATGTGTCTCGAGAACGTCTGCTCGGGATGAAAGATCTTGATGATCAGATTACTATGCTGAAATCAATATTTTTGGTATCTGCAGGTATTGGTGAAGATCATCCAGATACACAACTTGCTGATAGCTATTTTGAGCAAGCAATCATTTCCTCTTTACAAAAATATCAAACTAAGTCAACTTACACCACTGTTTATGATGAACTACTTGATACCTCACTCGAGCAAAATGATCCATTTGCCAAGAAATTAGCTGATTCGATTAAGTCATATACTAAACATGGTATTTTTGGACGTTTCTTTGAGGGTGAATCAAATCTTGACATGAATAACGAGTATATCGTGCTTGAACTTGAAGAGTTAGAAAATAAAGGTAATCTTAAGTTTATTGTATTGATGATTCTAATGCTTAAGATCACACAAGACATGTATTTAGGTTCAAGATCGCAACGTAAATTATGCATTATTGATGAAGCTTGGGCACTCATGGATGGTGGTAATACAGGTAAGTTTATTGTAACCGGATATCGCCGAGCTCGTAAATATAAAGGTGCATTTGTTACTATCACGCAAAGTATCGATGATTATGCAATGAACCCTACGACTCTAGCTTGCTACAACAACTCTGGTATCAAAATCATGCTGCAACAAGAAACACCTACAAAGATAGAGGTTTCACCATATGTAAAAAATACTATCGGCAAAATTAAAACAATACTAGGTAGTTACTCTGAAATGATAATTGACATGAACAAAACTCAAACTCTATGCCGCTTTATTGTTGATGATTTTACCTCAATTGTCTATTCGTCCGCTCCGGAGGATATTACCTTACGCAATAAATTTAAAGAATATTGTGGTTTGGACACGACTAATTCCTTGATCCAATTATTTGAGCTACGTAAATGTTACATGTCGAAAATGAATAGACCTCGAAATATGGTTTCTTCAGAATTACTAAACTATGCGGATTCGATAGGTTTTGATGAAATAAAAAGACAATTAGGAATGGAGAGCATTCATGAAGTTCATTGATAAATACTTTAGTTACATCATCAATAGCATTGTAACTACGATTATTGTTTTAGTTGGAATGCTAGTTATCAAAAGCAAAATGCCACCACAAATAGTTAAAGTTGATTTAGTAGCAATAACTACTCATTATACGCAAATGATGGCTGTTGATACATTTACCAGCAAGTCAATGGATGCAAATAATCCATTAGTTAAAAAGATATCTGACACAATCAAAACTAACCTTGAGCCAACTATAACCGAGTATGCTAAACAGCACCACGTAGTTGTAGTTCAAGCACAGGCGCTAGTTGACCCGAACGTGCCAGATATAACTCAAGAAGTCATTAACCAATTAGATAGGAAAATCAAATGAAACGATTTGTAAAAAATAAAAAAGTAGCAATAATGGTTATTCTAGCAGCAGTACTACTAGTTTTACTTGAAGTAACTTATGTCACATCTGATCATGTAGATGTACCAACCAATGACCATATAACCGCGAGTGGTTCGGAATGAATAAGTCTGTGAGTAAAAAATTAATGGTGTTTCTAGGTGTAGCAATATTAATTGCAGCCACCCAATTAGCTGTAATCAAATATGAAAAAATTCAATCTAGCAAACCTACAACAAGCATTACAAAATAAGAACGTGATAGTCAGAATCATTATTTCTTGGATTCTGATTATCGGAGTTTACACTGTAACAAGGTTTTATCAAATTCAGATTAATGCTAGTACGTCATTACCTCAGACCTACTGGTTCGTTCATGTCGGCGATAAAACCTTGCATACAGGTGATTATGTAGTGGCGAAATTTCATGACCAGCGAATGGTTAATCCTGATGATTATGAGTTCGTTGTAAAACAGATCGCAGGAATGCCTGAAGATATAATAGCAGCGCATAAAATGACAGTTCAAATGAATTTAAAGAACCATCTTTGGATTACTTGGATTTATGACATTAATGGACAGAGTTTTTTTGTATATAACCGTTTGAGACGCAATGTATTTACTCCATTGGCTGAATCAAATATAGTTATTCCAAATAACTGCTATTTTACACATGGTACACAACAACCAACATTTGATTCGCGATACAAAGAATTTGGCTTTATTTGCGAGAGTCAAATTTATGGTAAAGCTTATCCAATTTTTGATTGAAGAAAGATTAGACTATGCTGCAGGTAATATTTTTAGATTTTGATGGGGTTTTACACCCCAAAATGAATGGGAACTTTGAATTAATTAATAATTTCTTAACAGTGTTAAAGCATTTCCCTAAAGCAACGGTAGTTATTTCCAGCAGCTGGAAAGATGGATTATCTAAAGAAGCTCTTGCCAGTATTTTTGGACAATCTGTTAATCGAATAATTGGTTGTACAACTAGCTCTAAAGGTCAAAATCGTCAAGGTGAGATACTCTCTTATGTCAGAAATCATTGCATTGAATGTTATATTGCTATTGATGATGACTGTAGAAGTACTTTATTCGAACCAAATTGTGATTTTTTGTTTAGGACTAACTATTTTACTGGTTTAACAGAAGACAAGATCCCAACACTGATTAAGTTCATGGAGCACCGAGGATTTACAAAACTTTAATTTTATGAAAGAAACAATATGCATATTATAGATGTAGCGTTTGATGCATCAATTATTGGCATAATTGGCATGATTACCGTTTTGCCTTATTTGCAACGAAAAAAAGCAAGAAAAATCCTTGCTGATAAATATTTAAAAAATGAGCAAATTGTAAATCTCCTTAAAAATGCAAAGTACACAGACTTTGTTGTCAACCTTAAAGGAACTGACCGACTAACTAATTCAAATTATGTAAGATTGCTGAATGAATACGCAGACGACAGCCAACAATGTAAATTGCGAATTCTGAAAATTTACTACTCAGATAAGACTTTCAACACAAAGGAAGAAAACTATAAAATGTTTAAACAAAATATGGAGAATAAAAAATGATACGTAAGATTATCTTAATTGCATTAAGTTCAGCTTCTATAACTGTTTTCGCAGCAACTCCAATTAATCAAGGAGCAAGTTTCGATGTTGGCTTTAGCCCAGATCAAGGAAGTTTGCCGCTTGTGCTTAAAGCTATAAATAGTGCCAAGGCATCAATTCACGTGGCAGCGTATAGCTTTACCTCGAAACCTATCGCGGAAGCCCTGTTAGCTGCTAAAAATCGTGGAATCGATGTCAAAGTCATTGCTGATGAGAAAAGTAATAGTGGTAAGTATTCAGCAACAACTTATCTAGCAAATAATAATGTGCCGGTAAAGCTCGATGGCAACTATCCAATTTTCCATCATAAGTTCATCATAGTTGACGGGAAAACATTAGAAACAGGCTCATTCAATTATAGTGCCGCCGCTGCTAGTAAGAATGCCGAAAACGTTCTAGTACTCTGGAACGTACCAGCAATTGCAGCAACATACGAAAACCAGTGGAATAGTCTCTGGAATGAAGCATCAGTTTTAAAACATTCATTTTAAGAGGTACTAACATGCTCAATCAAACTGGTATTTTTACTTTAATACTAAACTAATGAAAAAACTATTGATTATTGGATCATTGCTTCTGACGATTGGGTTAGCTAATGCTGACCCAACGGCAGAACGAGGATGGTATTACTATGAAGATCCACAAACTACCATACCACAAACTGAGTCATCGCCTAAAGTGCAGTATCCTAGTTGGACAGCATACAACGATGCTGTAAAGCGTGAGTTTGAAGAGATACAAGACCGCGCTATTTATAACCCAACACCTGAGAATGTACAAGCTTATAACCAAGCATTACGTTCAATTACCAATAATGCAGTCCGCTTTGGTATGTTAACAACAACGCAGAACTGGCAAGATCCAAAATCTGGGCTGGCAACTGCTGCGCCGAATGGAGCAGGATTGCAGATGGATCTAGACAATCAACGTAAACAAATCGGTGATATTGTTCGTCGTTATGCAATTTTCTATTTTGTGGGTAATAACTGTAAATATTGTGCTGTGGAAGCAAACGAACTAAAACGCCTTGAATACACTTATAAAATTACTGTACGAGTGATTTCTTTAGACGGTACTACTGTACCACAATATCCTACTCCCACAGAAGATAAAGGTATATCACAAAAGCTGGGAGTAAATGCACCAGGAGAGTTATTGGCTTTTGACTCGACTAATAACAAAACCACAGTACTTGGCTATGGATATATTCACTTTGATCAAATAGTACAGCGCTTACAAACATTATTTATAACAGGCACTGCTGACTGGAGCAACTACCTCAAACAACAAGATCCAGTAATGATAGACAAATAAGGACTTAGCCATGAAAAGATTAGCTCTATTGCTTATGTTTTGCACATCTACTTATAGTTTTGCTGATGTAAATCAGGCAGTAGATAACTTTTTTAATTCAATCCAAACTGATGTAAACGTACCGACAGTGACGCAGAGTCAGTCAGCTGGAGTCATTTCTGGCGGTGGGTTCTCTACTAGATCACAGAATATAAACCTTCAAGTTGCTCAATTTACGCCACCTAGTTTTAGCACTGGTTGCGGTAATCTTAATTTTTACTCAGGTTCACTGAGTTTTATGACTAATACCGACCAGTTAATTAAATTCTTACAAAATACCTTAATGACAGCCGCAATCACAGCTGTCATGACTGCGCTAACTGCTGCCACACCAAATATTGCAGGAAATATTAAAAGTATGATGGATCAGGCTAATAAAATCATGGGTATGTTTAATGATTCGTGCCAACTTGGTACTGCGCTTGGCAATGTATCAGGAACGTGGATGGGTGATGCTTATCAAAAGACAACAGGTAGTTCTTTAAAAACATCTGGCGATGCAGCTGGTGCATTCATCAATAATACCGTATCAGGTTCAGGCACTGGCACTATTGCTAATAATCTATCCAAACTGGCTGATCAGTACCATGATTGGGTATCTAAAAACGCCAATACTAATCCTGCCACTGATGATGCAACAGTTCGACAATTTGCTCAGACATACGGTTCAGTAATGTGGAAAGGTATGCAGTCTATGCAGCAATTCAATATACCAGGAACGTCTGGTGGCAGTAATAGTGTATCTGATTTAGCTAATCTGGTTATATCACTGACTGGTGATGTAATTATCTACTCACCTGACAGCAACGGTACTGGCAAGAGCGTGTTGTCAATTCCTCCAGCAATCCATGATGTTAAAGATTTTATGACTGAATCAGCACCAACCTTGACATTATATAATTGTACTTATTTCAGTACCGATAAACCAGGTGAATGTAATAATGAAAATGTTACTGACTTCACCAAGATTGATTATTCTAAAAATAAAGTTACGTGGAAAGGTGGAGTCGTCAAAAAAGTTCGAGCCGCAATGATGGATATTCAAAATCATTTTGTAAATAATACTTCTTTAACTCAGGATGATCTATTGATTGTGGCAATATCACCTATTCCACTGTTTGCGGTAGCTCAAGCATTAGATGATATTGGCATGGCTAGTTCAATCAACAATGTTCTAATCTTGTACGCAGATCAAATCTCATTTGAAGTAGTTCAACGCTTAGTGAACGTATCATTAACTATAGCAACCAGAGCGACTGCTGGACGTAGTAATGCAGATACTGCCCCTGCAATCCAAAATTTAGTCAGCACAATATCGCAACTGCAAGATCAGGTTAATTCTTACTCGTCGCAGTTTGTAAAAACAGATCCCGTCGAAATCATGCAGAAACTTAACTTCTTGAAAGCTGCAGCACAAAATTCAATGTCACCAGAAATAATGCAACGAGTAAACTTTGCTCGACAATTAGGGAATTACTAACATGGACTTATGGCTATACGTATACGGTAACGGGGATTTCATCCTTAATATTCTTACTTCAGTAAATTTCTTTATGCAAAATGCTATGAGCTTTTTTAAGCTTGCTGCGATGCTATCATTAGGATTTTTTGCTTTTGAGGCTACTGGGGTTTTTCCTAGCCGAGGTTATGATTGGGCTAGATTTATGCGGCTATATGTCTTAATGGCTATATTCGTGATGACTCCTTATCCCGGTAAAATAACTGTTCACGATGTTATTACCAATGAAGATCGAGTGTTGAACATGAGTGATAAGAAAATACCTTTTGGCTTAATCTTACCGACTGCTATAGCTAGTACGATAACTAATCGCTTAATCAATCTTTATCAACAAAATTTTGAGATTGATTCAAACTTAAACTATACTTACTCAGGTATGAACTTTGGAGCTAACTTTATTACTGCCCTCGACAGCGCTAATTCATACGATGGGAATTTTAATTATAATTTTGATCAATATATGCAAAACTGTGGTTTCCCATTAGTGAATAAAAACGGAGCAATGTCTGAATTACGTGATAGCAAGGATATTTTTGCCACTTTGGCTAAATACACCTCTGCCGCTAGATTTGTACAAAACGTTGATTTTAATGAAGGTAAAACTAATATTGTAATGTCTTGTTCAGATGCGCTGACGAAGATTACCAATTGGTACAACAACAATCAAAACCAAATTATGCAAAATAACGCTCAAATGATGGGAGCGACACCATCGCAATATGAGCGCTTTGTTAACTCTGCCAATGCCACCTCAAGCACACTACTTGGTATATCACAAGGCGCATCTGCGGCATTAAAGCAAGCTATTGGTATGAATATGATCATGGCAAGTCTTAAGAATGGTGCTCATGCTGCAGGTAACGGCACTCTCGCATTAGCAGCCTACGATGCTGAAGCATTTCAGGAGTACAAAAAATCTAGTGAACTCTCAGGTTCAGCATCAGCTCGAAGCGTTCCAATTATGGTAGGCATTGCATTCACCCTACTCTTTTTCTTGTACCCAATTATGATTTTTATGGCTGTAGCAATGGGGAGTTACAAAATTATTGAGATGTTTTTTAGGATAGTTGTCTGTATCAACGTAATACCATTGATGTATGAGATTATCAATTATATGACAACATTTTATTTGCAAAAGAAG
The DNA here is from genome assembly GCA_008017145.1 of Neisseriales bacterium. The sequence continues at coordinate 2,742 of SSGY01000197.1, read as the reverse complement.
TTAGGAACACTAACCATTACTGGTCAGGGGTATACCTATGATTTGAGCGCATCAATATATAGCTTCAGCGATAACATGATTATTGCAAGTAACTGGCTGGCGGCATCCACTCCAATCTTGGCTTGGGCGATGGTTTCAGGAGCTCAAACCGCAGTTAGCTCAGTATTCGGGGCATTTCATAATCCGTCACAATCCAGAGCAGAGAAAGTTGGCGATGACTTGGCATTAGGTAATCAAACCATTGGAAATACAAATATTGATAATCACAGCTTTAATAATGTTTCAAGTAATAAACTTGATGATCAATTTAGTACTAACTCAGGTGCTGCTATAATGAAGCAAAATACTGGTCATGGAGTTAGAACTAATATCGGTGGTAATAACTTTGATGTGCAGTATAAAGATCAACTTAATACAGGCGTAAATCTTAGCCAAATGGCACAGCATTCATTACAAAATAGTTTAGATAGCACTAAGAGAGAGTCTAACAGCATTGGTAAACAATGGCAAGATCAATCTCAAAAATTGCATAACATGGCTAATGATATTAATTCAGGTCAGGAATGGACTAAGTCGCTGAGCTCATCTGAAAAACAAGATGTTGTAAATTCTACAGCCTATGCAACTAACTTAGGTATTGGCTTTAAAGGGGCAGATATGTCTTCAGGAGCATCAGATTCGATTAATAAGGATCTATCTAAATTTAAAGAGATTGCTAGTCGTCTTTCACATAGTAACAACCAACATGTTAGTGATGCATTCTCTAATTCTAACAGCTTAATTAGCACAAGTAGCCATAATGTAGAACAATCTGTGGCAACTTCTCGTGCATTAAGCGATATGAAGTCAAATTCTGCAGGGGTAAATTCTGACTTCACAACTGACTGGGCAAACAATTTACGAGGACAAGGTATTGATCCTAAAGCGATGAATATTGAGCAGCAGCATGCTTCAGCAGCTGCCTATGCTAGTGAGTATCTACATAAACAATATGGCATTAAGGATGATTTATTAAAACCAAATACTACTATTTCAGACCCAACTCAAGGTAAGTCAGTGGATGGATCTGGCATTAAAGGTGTGGATCACCAAACGCAGTATTCATTAGCAAGTGAACAAAAAAATATGAATAAGGATTTCGATGCTCAAGCAGGTCGTATTGATACACATCCAGCAGAAACACTGGGCAAACAAATCGTTCATCAAGGTAAAGTTGCTGGGAAAATATTTACAGCAGATGGAAAATTAATTGGAGATGAAGAAAAATAAGCTATTTTTTACCTAATAATTATGTTAGAATATACCGCTAATACGGAGATTTAATATCATGGTCGATACATTACTTATAATTTTTGGGTGGGCTATTTGGGTTGCATTTATCGCTGCAATAATCCACCATAAAAGATCACTTAAAAAATATTATAATGGAAATGTTCCATCTGAAGCAACTATATTAGGTAGATTTTTAAGCATTAAATCAACCAGATATAGTCACAGGATGCCGGACTACTACTCGGATCCTAAATATCAGTTTATGTCCTGTAATATATACAACTCCAATCAATACCGTCGTAAATAATACAAATAGCCACCTATCAGGTGGCTTATTTAATTTGATTCTTCGTATATTAAAGTCACCACAATGTTTATAGCGTAATGATATTAATGGTGTCATTATGATTTCATGATTTTATTTTTCAAGAATAATCCTATTTTACTAAATACGTTCTTCAGTTCATTTTGGGGCGTACTTTCTTGGGTTATCGTTTGTTTCTGAATTATTGAATAATAATCTACTACGATGTCTTTCAAAAACTGCTCTGTTGTTAATGTTTTCAGATTGTAATGAGAGCTCCATACTAGCTCTGCACTAAATAAGAAAATATCCTCATTAATTTCCAACATCTCTACAGTATTGGAACACATAGCTAAAAAGCCAAATCTCTCAAGCATTAATTTCATTTCATCAAGAGGCTTCATACAATGTATGCAGTGATTCATTATAATCCTTTGACTATTTTGGTCAGCATATTGATATACGCCGCTTCTGTACCCTTCGTGTGTGTATTTGATAATAATATTCTTATATAAATCCCAATTAATAAACTCATGAAATGCAACAAGCATATTTCCAGATTGTTTAGTAAGATTTAAATCTTTATCAACTTGCACCCTATCATTCAAAATGATTGCGTATACTATAGTTGGTTGATCACAGTGCTCACATAAATGAAAAGTCTTAGCTATATAAAATTTCTTTGCATATAGGTTTACAGAAAATATATTCCAGCCTTTATCGGTTACTACTAATAATTTTTCTGGCGAATCTACATACCACCTATTTAGTGGTTCAAAGTATATTGCACCAATGGAAATAGCTTCATCAATTTGATGTTTTTCTAAGGACAGGAAGTATTTCATTTCGAACTTCTTTGGACAAATAAATTTACGATATTATATCTCAAAAGTAACTCAAAGATTAAATCTAAACAATATTTGCAGCTTAATATCTTAGATTAATATCCTTCTACGATATATAGTCGATGCTAAATAACCCCCAATAATTACCAGTTAGTTTTCACTAGCTGGCAATTTTTTTGGTTACTTTGCAAAAATAAGCAATAAATAATAAAGTAAAAAATAATCCTTAGGATCATCCTTAGGTTATAGGCAATAGCTGCCAAAGTAGCATTCAATTTATCACCAATGCTGCCTTTTAAGCGATTCAAATCCATCCTACAT
>SSGY01000014.1 GCA_008017145.1 Neisseriales bacterium | reverse complement strand
AGCGCTGCTAAGTGCATTATCAACTTATGCTAAGCAAGTTACTACCGAAAGTTCTGGTTCGCCTTTGTATGGAACGGCATTTAATATTTCTGCGGCTCTTCCTGTAGGGATTAATGCCTTACAGAGTTATATTAACTTAGGTGGTAATTATCAAACAGTTCTCGAAAGTGTAACTTATGGGAATTTGATGGCTTATGATTATCATGGTCAATTTGATGCTGGTGATGCTAGTAGTGGAGTTAGTGATGCTTTGGCCGGATTATATCGAAGTCAATATTCTTATGGTAGCTCCAATTACGAGCAATATTATGATATCAATGATACGTTGACTTGTGGTACTACTTCTAATCAGTGTAATGGTTATCAAGGATATTTTGCCTTGGCTCCAAACATGACAAATAAACTTAACTTGGGTATTCCAACATATACAAGGGTGGAAAATCTGGCGAATGCAGCAACAAGTAACGATACTGCCATTTACCAGACTCTGGCAACAAGTCAAACTTGGGCTGCTCAAGGTGGTGGAGTAGTTTCTTATCGTTGCGTATATAACAGCAATTATTGTGCTCAGGCTAAAGGTGATTATTTGCCACAAGCATTAACTTCTAGCAATTTTGTTGCATGGAATTACTCGAGCTCAGCAATGATGCCTTGGTTTTACTATGTTGTGAGTGGGACTCCATATTTTGGTACTTTTGATAATGGACAATCTGCAGCAAATAAGGTTAGTTATGCCAATACACAGGGCTTAAATGGTTACTTTACCTGGGAAATTGATGAGGATATTCCGATGCAAGATTCTAGTTACGCTCAGTACGGCATTACGAATAATATTTGTTCTGCTTCAGGAAGCTGTTTGAATCAGTAACTTTAATTTTAAAAATGCGCATTTATTAATTATTTGCGCATTTTTATTAGTATTCATCATGTTTTTTGCTTTGGAATTTTTACTCAATCCATGTTGCTACAATAACTCCGACTAGCTAGGTTTATTTGTAGTGGTGATGTGTAATTCCGTATTTTAAATAATTTTTGCAGGTTTTTAAAATGAAAAAAGTTATATTAGTGATCTTATCTACATTTTCAATAGGGCATGTATTTGCAGATAGTACGAACGAATCAGCGCCGATTAGCACAAACGAATCTTCTCCTGTAGTTTCACCACCGACATATAAGGATGTAAATGCTAATGATAACTATATTCGAGAGCAATCTTATTTGCAAAATCCATATCTCGGTTTACCAAGTGGCGGTGGGACTCAGCTTGTAACTCCTGAGCAAAAAGCGGCACAGAACTTTGCTGAGAAACTATTTGCAGATGGTACATGGAATGCGTATGGATTTTCTGCGGTTCAACAGAATAATAATAAGCCAGTCAACTTTAATGTTTCTGGAGGCATTTTTGGGCAAACAGGTTCAGTGGAGGGGTTTTCTCTAGGAGGAACTTTTGTAGCAGGCAATCCATTTATTCAGAATAATAATACAGCCAGCGGCTTTCGCCCCTATGTCTTTATGGCATCTGAGCCGTATTACGCATTAACTGAGGGATTCCTTGAATATCAATATAGCCATATTGTACAGGCAGATGTTGGGTTTATTGGCATTAATAATAGTCCCTGGTTAGCAGCTAATTATTACTCAGATCAATCATCCGCAGTAACTTACCAAGGTGCTTCGGTAAATATTAATCCTGGTGGAGGCTGGCTCTTTACTGGTATAGCTTTTAATGGTGCTAACTATCCAGGGTATAGTGGATTTACAGGAAGCACATTATATAACCCAGGCTCAATCCAAGGAATTAGTACTGGAATTAATCAGGGCTCTAATGGTACACTCGCTTTTGGAACAAGTTACTTTACGCCAGATAACATGTATAATGTGAGGGCTTGGGCTTATCAGTTTGATAATTATGCAACTTTAGTTTATGCTGATAATTCAATTAAATTAACCCTTGATAAGGATACCAATACTTATTTTACTATAGCTGCTCAAGGTGGTACTGAGTGGGGTAATGCGTCTAATGCAATTACTAGCGCTAACCTTGGTAATATCAATAGTAATTTTGCTGGTGCTCAGGCGGTTTTTAATCATCGTTGGTTTAATGTTTCTTTTGGTTATGAGAATGTTTGGGGTCCTGCAGATGCTTTCGGTCATGGTGCGATTGTTTCTCCTTATACCTATAATGAAAACGTTGACCCAATGTATGCTAACTCGTGGATGACTGGTTTAGTTCAAAAAGCTTCATCAGGTCAGATGTATAATATTACAACAACGTTTAGTTTCTTAGAAAATACTCTGTCTGTTGCTCCTGCTTATTCACAAATATTAAATACCGTTGGTCAGCAGGCGAATAGTTCTTTGGGTTCTTCCAACCCTGACCAAGAGTTTGATTTGGTCTTTAATTATAAGGTTAAACAAATTCCAGGCTTGAAATTCTTCGGTGTTTATGGCTATATGTGGAGCGATCCGTATACTCCATATAATTCAACGACTGTTGCTTCAGCAACTAATGCATGGACAACATTATTTATGACGGAATACGTATATTAAGAAAGGATTTTCTCTATGAAAAAGATATTATTAATGACTCTTTGTGGTTTAGGTGCTGCTAGTGCCAATGCATATACAACCATAAATTTGGATACTTCCAATTATTCATGTAACGGTGTAAAAATTACCAGCAATACAACAGAGTCTATAATTCAGAGTAATTGCAAGAACTATAAAGTTAAATATAGTCAGAATGATGTTAGTGATGACGATAGTACTAGTCCAGATAGTTTGCAGCCGAATATTCCAGTGGTAAATATCCCTGCTGATGATGATGTGAATAACTTAGCCAGATTTCGTTTTATTACGGACCAGGGACAGAAGATGGAATGTTTTTACAAAAATAGTAAATTGTATAAATGTAAAATCTCAAAAAGTACAACTCCAGTAGCTGGCAAGAATATAGAATCGGTGCCTAGCAGCCCTGAAAGCAAATGAAGTAGCGAAACGTTACTTCATTGAAAATTATTTAGTCAATTGGTTTGGAAAGTTTTTCAACGCAGCTACCTTAGTTAGTTGCGTTGTCCAAGATTAGTTGCCAATCATCAAGCTCTTGTTCGGCGAATAAAGCACGTAAGAAGTTAATCATAGCTGCTTTTCGCGGCTTGGCAAGGGCTTTACCACGTTCCGTCTGCATCAGATCAGGTAGCCGCAGTAATTTCTCAAAGAAATGACTTACCGTATGATTATCGCCAGATTTGGCATTTGCGGCATAAGCATCAAGATCTAAATCTTGTGGTGGTAAGCGGTCTGCTACAAAGAGTGGGCGGCTTTTTGCACCACCATAGGCAAACGCCCGGGCAATTCCAAAGGCACCGATCGCATCCAGCTTGTCGGCATCATAGACAATTTTAGTTTCTGTATCACTAAACTGCGGATTATAACCAGTCTTACTAAACCCTATGCTATCGATAATACTTAATATTCGCTGAATTACACTCTCGTCAAGATTACATTGTTTGAGATATGTATAACCGTGCTCAGTATTGTCACCTAGCTTATAATCATCAACATCATGCAATAATAAAGCCATTTCGACAATAAAGCGCTCGGCATGGTTTTCATCCGCTAGAATTAATTGTCCGTTGTGCCACACCCGCTTAATATGCTCAAAATCATGCCCTGAGAAATCTTTTTGATGAATGTTTTTAACAAATGCAAAGGTTTGTTGAATCAACTCATGCTCACTTATCAATCTGCGTCTCCCAATTATTTACCCACTGCTGCAAAAATTTACTTGCGGCATTTTCTAAAGCGCTACCGTATAAATTATTTTCTTCTCTGAGTTTGCTAATTGAGGTATGTTCTAGTTGGTTTATTTCTGAAGCATTGCCAATCAACCAGCGCTCCATTCCACGTGTGGTAACCTCGGGATGAAATTGTAAGCCCATAATTTTATTGCCAATTGTAAATGCTTGGTTGCTACAAATTGGAGTAGAGGCTTTGAGAATAGCATTTGCTGGCAGTTTAAAGGTGTCTCCGTGCCAATGTAAGACGTTAACCTCAGATAGGTATTGGAAACAGTCATTAGCGTCTAAATTGCAAAGTGTAAGCTTAGACCAGCCTAATTCAATTTGTGAGTTCTTTTCGATTTGTGCACCTAGCGCAGCAGCTAATAATTGTGATCCGAGACAGATCCCTAAAACAGGTTTATCGGCAGCTATATATTGTGTAATTAAATTAATCTCATCGGCGAGATAGGGGAAATCATGCGCATCATTAACCCCAATCGGACCACCAAGCACAATTAGCCAATCTGCATCACAACGATCAGGGATTTTATCCACACCGCTATCTAAATATTCAATCTGATAACCTAGCTTTTGCAGAACATTAGCAAAAGATCCTAAGTCTTCAAACATTACATGACGGATAACATGTACTTTTTTAGTCAAAACAAACTCCTTTTAAGCGATATCCAGACGATAAAAGCGATCATCAACCAAAACTATAGGAAACTCTTCAGGTAACTGAGTTTTATTCATTAATACAAACCCATTTTTCTCATAGAAGCGATGTGCTGCCAAATATTTGTCAGTAGTTCCTAAATAGATTGTGGTAAGTTTTTGTTGCTCTGCAGTAGCACGTAGGCGCTCAAATAATTGTTGAGCGATATTATGTGGTTTACCACGGTAGCCATCGGCAACAAACATTTTACGTAATGCGCCCTGTGTTGCTGAGAAAATTTTAAGTGAAATTGTTCCAACCACTTTTTCACCATCTAGTGCCAGCCAAAAGTTACCATTATTAACTTGATAAAACTCTGGTATTTGCAATAAATCTGGTTGTGCTTCAAGGCTGGTTGCAAGTCCATATTCACCAACCTGAATTCCAAGAATTAATTCTACTAATTGAGATGTATATTGTTCTTGATATTCTATAATTTGAATTGCCATAAACTTCTTCTTATGTAAAAAATTAAGCAGACATGTGGTGTGTCTGCTTAATAAAACAATACTCAAACAAATTCAAAATACTGTGATTCAGGATAATGTATCTGATTGAGTATATACTCACAGTATATTATTTGTAACTACTCACCCATAACTGCCACAATATGCTGTAAGAGCTAGGAACAAGGCGACGTAGTGTACATGAGAAGTACATGAGGAGCCTTGTGACGACGCTATTACTGCATAGGGTGAACAGTTGCTATTATTTTTTCTTTTTAGGCATGTATAAATCAGTGATAGAACCATCGACGATTTCACACGCAAAAGCTACTGACTCAGATAATGTCGGATGCGCATGTACAGTCAAAGCTACATCATGAATATCACAATCCATTTCAATTGCCAGACAAGTTTCGGCTAATAGTTCACCCGCACCAGCGCCTACGATCGCCGCACCAACTATGCGATGAGTATTTTTGTCGGTGATGATTTTGGTGAAACCATCATCGCGTCCATTACCAAGCGCACGACCTGATGCTGCCCACGGGAATTTACCAACTTCGATTTCAAGACCTTGAGCTTTTGCTTCGCCTTCAGTTAAACCAACCCATGCCACTTCAGGATCAGTATAGGCGATACCAGGGATAACCCGTGCATCAAAGAATGACTTCATTCCAGCACAATTCTCAGCTGCTACACGGCCTTCGTGGACTGCTTTATGTGCAAGCATCGGTTGACCAATCACATCACCAATTGCATAAATATGTGCTACATTGGTACGTTGTTGTTTATCTGCCGGGATGAAACCTTGTTCAGTTACGATTACGCCCGCAGCTTCGGCACCGATGGTTTTACCATTTGGACGACGACCTGCCGCAACCAATACTTTATCAAATTTTTGTGCTTCAGCAGGAGCGTTAGGACCTTCAAAAGTAACCCAGATTCCATCAACTTTAGGCTCTACTTTAGCGCATTTAGTTTTGGTGTAGATTGCTTCGTAACGTTTTTTAATTCGGTTTTCCAGTACCTTGACTACATCACGGTCTGCACCTGGGATTAGACCATCACCAAGCTCAACTACGGTTACTTTAGAACCCAATGTGCCATAAACTTCTGCCATTTCCAGACCAATAATACCACCACCAACTACCAATAGTCTCTCAGGCACTGATTCAAGAGCTAATGCTCCAGTAGAATCAATCACACGTGGATCATCAAATGGGAAGCCTGGTACTTTAAATGAATGTGAACCTGATGCAATAATTGCATTGGTAAAGCGTACTGTTTTAACACCCTCAGCGGTTGCAACTTCGATAGTATGTGGCGAAGTAAACTTCGCTAAACCTTGAACTTTTTCAACTTTACGTTGTTTAGCCAAACCATCTAAACCTTTGGTTAATTTACCTACTACTCCTGATTTAAATTCACGGATTTTGTCAATATCTAGATTAGGTTTGCCGAAGCTCACACCGTGATGACTCATTTCATCGGCTTCGTTAATTACTTTGGCAACGTGCAATAATGCTTTAGATGGAATACAACCAACATTTAGACAGACACCACCCAAAGTTGGATGTTTCTCAATCAATACTGTTTTTAAACCTAAGTCAGCTGCTCTAAATGCAGCAGTATAACCACCAGGACCAGCACCAAGCACCATTACATCACAAACAATCTCACCATCTTTTGCTGCAGGAGTAACTGCGGCTTGAGGTGCGACTACTGGTGCAGCGGCAGCTACGGGAGCGGCTGCAGGTTGAGCGGCAGAAGGAGTAGCTGTTGTAGCTGCTCCAGCTGCTTCAACTTTAAGGATTACATCGCCTTCATTGATTTTTGAGCCAACGGTAACCAGCATCTCAGTGATAACTCCAGCTTTATCAGCAGGAACTTCCATGGTTGCTTTATCTGTTTCCAACATGATAAGATTGTCGTCAATATTAACCGTGTCGCCAACTTTTACATATACTTCTGCAACATTGACATCACTGTGTCCACCAATATCTGGAACTCTAATTTCTAAAATGCTCATATTTATTCCTTAAAATGTATAAAGTTATTCAAGCCTGAGTCAATCTTACCCGATAGCAGGTAAAGCCAGCTCATATCCCCAAAAAGTTAAAACCAATCCAAAAGTTAGTCTCAAAGCAAAGTGAACTAAAATTGCTACCTCGATTTTACCCGATTTTTGGTAAATATATCCATATGCAGCGCCCACTAAAAAATAGAAAATTGCAAAATTTACTCCATTTTGAGCATGGAATGCACCATAGGCAACACTAATCATTGTTATCGGAAGCCAACTGGCAACAGCCTTATACTTGATTTTAACTATTTGGTGCAGCCAATTTTGTAACAATTGGCGATAAATTATTTCTTCGGTAAAGCTTAATAAAAAAATCGTTGCTAATAGGCCACTTAGCGATTTTGCGCCGATATTTAGGCCTGCAAAGAGATATAAGACGGTACTTATTAATATTAACAGAACAGTGTAGCTTAATAGGCAAGTCATCCACTTTCCAGAAAATATTGACTTGAGGTTGCGAATATTATGTTCTGATTTTAATAAAAATGCACCGAGCAAAATTGCAGCTATAATTTTTTCAAAGGTAATCTGAATTGTTATGCCATGGTTTTGTGCTGCTAATTGTACGTAATTAGTCCAGCTAATCAGGTGTCCCTGATGATCTTTGCTCCATAAAGCCCACAGAGCCAGCAACACAATATTGATGCGTAATAATGCGCTTTTATGTTCATTACTACGCGAGTATTGATTGCCAGTAATTGCAAGTAAAATTAGGATAACTACTGATGAAACATTTATATCTCCGTTATAAGCTGCCAATATAGCCACAACAATAGCTGCGGTTACGGGGTAAACATTTGGTAGCACCCAGATACTAAGAGTGATAGCTACTAAAATTAATGAAAAAAATAGATTATTCATCGACAATACCGTTATATTTGTTTAAGCGTGCATAATTTTTTCAATTTTCTTATTACTAAGAATATGCCCAACAGCAAATACTAAGCACAGTGCAATTAGCCACCAGAATAATACTACGGGATTAGTTTCTTGAGTCCATGCACCAAATTCACCGCCAAGCCATGCGCCAATTGCCCAAGAAATCGCCATATTTAACGAAACTAAAGTCGCAGAGAAACCATGCGGTGCAAAGGTAGTTGCGGCAGAGAGCATTACTGGAAGAGTTAATAGCTCACTAAAGCAAAATAAGGTATAAAATCCAATGATATACCATGAGCTACCGACATAATTAGGATTTAAGCCAATAGCTTTTACCAGCGGAAGTAAAATTACGCACCCACCAGCAACCAATATATATCCGTAAGCTAATTTCCAGCTCAAAGTCATGTCTGAACCTGTTTTATTTTTAATCCATTGATACATGGTAGCAACAATTGGTGAATAGATGATAATCAGCAATCCGTACATCCCATAATACCAAGTCGCAGGAATAGTAAAGCTACCTAAATGACGATCAACATTTTTTTCTGCATAGAGAGTTAATAGTCCATAGGGAAGAACATAGATAATGTTCCAGAAAATATTGGTAACACAAAGAATGAGGTAAGTAAAGACTTTTTTCTTTTCTAAAGCTGTCCATGGACGTTTTTCATGGTGTTCTTTGTGTAATATATTGCCAACATCTTTGAGGCTGCGATTTTTTGCCACCGAGAAGTTAACAATTCCAATTGCTAAACCTAGTGCGGCCATTGCAAAAGCATAATCATAGCCCCATGCTTCCTGAACTACACCACCAATCATTGGACCTAAAAATCCACCGATATTGATTGACATATAAAAAATTGCAAAAGATGCATCTTTTCGACCTGTTTCAGTAGGCTTAAAAAATTCTCCAACCATGGCACTAATTGCGGGTTTCATTAAACCACAACCAATTATCAGCAGCGATAAGCCGATATACATCATTTTGACACCCGGATATGCTAATGAGGCATGTCCAAACATCATTATGATTGAGCCAAAAAGCACAGCTAGTTTACGTCCAATTAATTTATCTGCAATTACACCACCTATAATTGGTGAGACATAAACAAACGCACCATAATAACCAACTAGACGAAGAGCATCTGCCTGAGACCACCCCAAGCCCCCGTCGCCGATTTTTGCTGCTGCATAGAGTACCAATAGACCTTGCATAGTGTAGAAGCTGAAGCGTTCCCACATTTCAACAGAAGATAGAGCAATAACACCCCTAGGATAACTAAATTTTGCCATAGTCGATTATCTTTCTTAAATGGATAATTTATTGGTTTGACGCAACTTCAGATTATAATATATTTTCAGATTATTCAGTAAATTTTGTCCTAATTTATTGAGATATCTTTTCAATATTAGCGCTATAGCTATCTGCCTAGCTGATTTACTAGATATATCAGATGGCTATGCGCCATTATTTGTATGTTCACGTAAGAATAAAGAGCCTAATAAAAAAGTTCCCTCGATTGTACAAATGAAGATAAACGCAGTATGATAATCACCATTGTTATAATCGACGATTTTAGCAAAAATAGTTGGTATAACGGTAGCAACCAGATAACTTAGCGACCAAAACAAGCTGAATGTTACTGAGATTTGTTGTGAGTTAGTGTTTGGGCGTTCTTGTGCATAGGTAACCAAGGCTGGCATCGGCAAAAACATGAAGAATCCCAAAGCTGCAGCACTTACTGTTGCAAGTAATTGATTATCACCAGCAAAGCTCAACCCAAATGCAGCAATTACCTGAATTAAACCCGATATGCGTAGTACGGGTATCCGTTTTTTAGTTTTATTAGAGTAAATCATTCCAATTATTGCGCCAATTATGCCAAATAAAATCACTTGTTTAGTTTGGACAATCCCAGCTTTAGGGTAAAAAGTGAAGAGAACAATGTAAAAAGCGAGCAATCCAGAGTAGGTGAATGCAAAGGACCAATTAAAGCGATCTTTTAGACCATCGCTAAAACTATATTTTGCAGCAATTTTGGCAGTGTTTTGATTGCTATTATTTTCAAGGTTAATTTTGCCAAAAATTAACCAAACGACTAACATCACAATACTCGCACAGGAAATTACCAGCAAAGTTTTTTGCCAACTACCAAATACTGATAGAAAAAATGGAACGCCAAACATCATGATGGCCGTGCCGACATTAAAGGCAATTGCGTTTAGTCCATTAACAATTGCGCGTTCACTAGGTTCAAAATATTTATAGACTATTGGATTAAAATAAACAATAATTAGTGCGCCACCTAAGCCCATCAAAAAGCGTGAAATGAGTAAAATCGGGTAATTAGGTGCATAAGGAGTAACGATACTTAAACACATTAGAATCGACGCAACAGTGAAAGCATTGCGAATTCCAAATTTAACAATTGTCCATGCCGCAATAGCCGTACCGATAATTTTGGCAAAAGTCAGTGAAGTGCTAAGTACGCTGGCTTGAGTTAAACTTTGCATCCCAGTCATTTGCATGATATCTTTCATGAAGGTTGCTGCGCCAACCCATGACATGGCAAAGAGCATATAGCTGGTGAATAGGATAAATTCTAAAATGTATTTTTTCTTCATGCTGGACTGCCTCTGGAATTGATTAATAGCGTCGCTATTATACACTGAGAATGAGGATAAAAGAAACTTGCGCTGCAGCATAAACATCCAGTATATAGGGCGTTTATCGGCTTAGAACATATAAGGCATGATCGACATAGTGATCGTAGAGCCATTCATTATTGGGGATAATTTTGACTTGAGTAAAACCGAGTCTTTGAGCCACAGCATGGCTTTTGAGATTATTTGTTGCGCATTGGATATTAACTGTTGCTAGATTGAGGTCTTGAAAACCATATTCAATTAGTAGTTTTACTGCACGGCGGATAATTCCTTTGCCTTGATAACTTTCGCTAATCCAGTAACCAATTTCAGCACTTGCACCGTCTATTTTATTAAAGCTAATAACGCCAACATATTGTGTATTATCCCACAAACCAAGGATGAGGTTAGTGCCATTAGCATAACCCTCCTGTGTTTTTTGGATAAACTGTTCAATATTGGCAACGGATGTCGTTTGGTCGAGCCATGGCATCCATTGTCGAAGATAGATGCGGTTGCTATCCACAACCGCAAAAACAGAAGCTGCATCGTCGAGCGTAAATTTACGGGCAATGATATGCTCATCAATTTGCCACTTCAGCATGATATTAGCCTTTTAATTTCCAAATATTTTGCCAATGGCATTCGTTACACCCTGACTAACTGCATCAACTGCTTTATTTTGCTGTTGATTGTTAGGGTTTCCTTGCTGCGGATTGCCAAGAACATTATTAATTTGTTGCTTAACATTTTGCTGAATCTGCTGTTTGTTATTTTCAAAAGCAAGTTTTAGCAATTGCTGCTGAATTGATCCCCAGTCTAAGCTTGCACTTGGTGCCGCTATCGTGCCGCTAACAGTCGCTGGGAAGGTTAATTTTTTGAATATCGGATTAATCCCGTTAACCAAAAGTTGGCTATT
>SSGY01000029.1 GCA_008017145.1 Neisseriales bacterium | reverse complement strand
TCCGTAATTTGGTTTAACAACTGCCCAAACTGTAATGAATGGTTAAAGCCAGTGATAGATAAATTATTTCCTTGCGCATTTGGTTCAAAGCTCTGCACAAAAATAAAATTTAAGTCATCGGAACTCAGCTTAGCCTGAGAGTTGACAGGAGCAGAATCAACTTTGCTACCACCACTACCACACCCAGTCATTATTCCGCTGGCTAACAAAGCAAAAGTTATAGATTTTATTTTTGCTGAATTCAAAATTTAACACCTCTTAAATTTATTAATAATCAAATACTCTGAACTTTAAATAATCGTTGATATAATTGCATGCGGCTAAGTCGCTGATTTTAAGATATCAGCAATGTCACAAACATCATGAACTTCTTCATAAGCTAAAATAACTCTCAGACGATCTTTCTCATCTATGTTCCTAGTGATGCAAACCAATTTTTCAAATTTGGCTCATTTAATTGCGGTAAGTATTTTTTGCCTAGTCATGATTATAAAATAATTTAGTTTGATAAACCCAACTTTCAGTTACGAAAAGCATATTTAAAAAAATTTTTACTGACCAAACTTCACTGGAGGTTACTGCCTCAAACTCATTCGGTGACAGATAGCCTATAGTTTTGAATAACTCCGATTTGGATTGTACCAGCCATTTATCTAATTCATTATGATTGAGGATTATACTGTAAAAGTGTAACCCTTTTATTATTGGGGAGTGACAGTGAGTTGGAATTAATTTACATTGACTTAGATTAGTTTGATGCGTTTTAAGATGATATAATACCTCCTATCTCAAACGTCTTTAAAAAAAATCAAAGATGGCTGAAATAGTTAAAAAGCTCGTTGTTTTTAATTTCTTATTCAGAGATAATTATATAGATAATTTTGAGTACCACAGTGAGCATTTGTCTCAACTAACGAATAGCTTAGACTCCAAATATAAGTAGTGTGTTCTTGCTGAATTAGAGTAAATTTGATTTTTTATACTAACCAAATAAACATAAAATAATAAATAATACACTACCGTTAGTTACAAGCTCAGCCAGCAATACAGCGATATGAAATCATGATCAATATGCGCTAAGACATATTATAACGTATATTGATAAAAGAAAAATAAAGATTATTCATTCCTATATACTGAGATAAAATAACATAAAACCATAAATTTCAAGTGGTACTTTCACTGTGATAGTAAATAATATTCGAATACTACTTATGCTTGGCTTGTCACCACGAGAAAAAAAAGCTATTTTTATGGCATCACTTGGTAGCATTCTGGAATTTTATGATTTCATCATATTTGGATTCATGACCAATTATTTTATCAAAAATATTTTTGGCAATGACTCACTAAATAACAACAATATCTTAATATTATATTCAATTTTTATCATCGGTTATATTATGCACCCACTGGGAATGCATTTATATAGCAAAATTGCACCTGTACAAGACTTACGTTTGGTTGATGGCGGAATCACATTAATGCTGATTGTTTCGACGCTAACTATGGGTTTAATTCCAACTCACATGCCAATTGTATGGTGGATGCCGTTGATAATTCTTGGAGTAGCGAGAATTATTCAAGGTTTAGCCTGTGGAGCAGAAATGCAAGCGGAACTAGACCATATAAAAATAAAGATTCCGCAAAACATGTCGTTTGCAGCGCTAGGAATTTTAGCTGGAAATGAAATAGGGCAATTTTTGGCAATTGTAGTTAACCGTATACTCAACTACTGGTTTAGCCCTAATCAACTTCAAGACTATGCTTGGCGACTTCCTTTTATATTTGGAGCCATCCTAGCGTTGCTTATTTATTTGATTCGCCTAAAATTTGCTGAACGAATTACTGAAGAGCATTGTTACCGTAACATTATTCCCGTTTATAAACTATTTAACTATTACCCCTCCCAAATATTTATTGCAATTGGTCTTGCAGGGATTCGCGGTGCCTTGACACTATTGTATTTAATATTTATACCATTCACCATGTATCACTTTCTACACTATAGCTTGTTGATGATCAGTCGCATAATTTTTATCACCAGCATTATAGGTGGTATCGTAGCATATTTAATTAATCGTTATTGCTCATACCATAATGCTCCACGTCAGCTACTGGTGTGTGTAATATTGCTGTTGCCATCTGTGATTTTGTGGATGCTATCTTCTCATTATGATAAATTTGTATACCCAAGTATCCTAGCACTAGCAATACTCAGTAGTTGTTTTACTTTTCTAGTACAACGGGTTATGGCAGGACTTTTTCCATCGGCAGTACGCTTGGCTGGAATGAGTTTTGCCAATCAACAGGGTTATATTTTCTGTGCCGGCTTAATGCCTTTAATTAGTATCGGATTAGCTCATTTGCTCCTAAAATCAAACATTCACTTTTCACATTATCTGGTATTTTATATTGGTACCGCATTTTATTTATTAATCTTGGTCGTACTAAACATATATGGGTTATACCGACTGCCAGATTATGCGAACTACACCGACATTCATCAGATACGCCAAAGAATATTGACATCCAAAGTAATAAATTGATGTCAGTCCTATTTATAGCAAATGCTATGCTATAATAGCAATATTACGGATATCGGTATATTTTAAACACCATAATTACCAGACAAATCATAAGGAAGAAAATATTATAGTAAAATTTAATTGGAAAAAACCTGACTGGACACTGCATGCCAAGATAATTTCTATTTTATGTAGCGGAACAGTAATATTTAATGCATTATATATCTTCATTAATAGTATTTATCCATTAATTGCCGATAATCACCATATTTCACAAAACCTGACTAACCTTAAATTTGATGCGTTAATTTTACTTCAAGAAGGTTACGCCTACTGTTTGTTAGTATTTGGAATAGCGCTGCCGGGAAGATCTAAAACTATTTGGTCTCTGACGATTATAACTCTCGTGACTATACTACTCAGTGGGATCTGGCTAACTCACAGCTATCACAGCAATGTGTTATTGATTGCGTCGCTCGTACTGTTAATTGTCTGTTCCCGTATATTTACCAAACCACTTTATTTGTCTTATGGTTTTGTATTTGCTTTTGCTTTTTTAATTTTTGCCTTAATCTATGGTATTTTAGGCTCTTATGTCCTAAGAAATGAATTCCATGGAATACACACGATCAATGATGCGGTTTATTTTTGTATCGAAACTTATAGCACTGTCGGCTATGGTGACATTTACCCTCTCACCACAATGGCTAAATATTTCGTAATTTCCATGATTATGATGGGTTTAATAATGTTCACTTCGGGAATTACACTAGTTGCATATCTGTTTAACAACAAATTGCGCCACTTATTATTTAATATTAATAAAGGAAAAATTTCAATGACTAACCACGTTGTCTTACTAGGCTATGGAATCTTGGCTAAAATATTAATTGAAGGTTATAAACAATCCGGCAAAGAATTCATCGTGATTGATAATAGCAAAAACATGGATACTGATCGGGAAATACTACAAGAAAATGAACGATTATTAATCTCACCTTACCCTGGTAATAGAAATATTCTAATAAGAGCACGAATCTCTGAAGCAAGTTTGATTATAATTAACTTTGAAAATGACTCTGATACAATATTTGCAATTATGAATGTCACTGAGTTCTTAACTAATCACCCAACAGCCAATAAACCCCAAATATTAGCTCGGATTTATTACGAAGAAAATATTGCCAAAGCCAAATTAGCTGGCGCTGACATTGTTATTGCTCCACACTTACTTGCCGCAGCCGAAATCAAAAGATTAGGTTTAGCTTAATTTAGATTAAAAACTGAAAATACCCCTTTAATTATTACCAAAGGGGTATATCGATAAGAAAATATACACTTGAGAAATTTAATTAATCGCGATAATTTCCGCATTAATCAAATCCGCAGTTTTAGTACCACCCACATAGCTGATTGAGGATTGTAAATCTTCCTGAAGCTCAACCAATAAACGCTCCATATTGCCACGATAATCAATCAAAATTTTTTTACCTTCGACGTTTTTGTATTCACCTTTATTATACTGCGATGCCGAACCGTAATATTCTTTATATGCCCGTGGCAATGAACGACCATCAAGAGTGACCTCAATAATATTACCCGCTGATTGATCATAGCCAGCAAATAAACTGCCCGCCATAACCATAGTTGCACCACAAGCAAAGGCTTTGGCAATATCACCATGCTCGACCACGCCACCATCTGCAATCAACGGTACGCCAGCTTCATAAGTATAACTAGCGCAATCAAGTACAGTGCTTACCATTGGGCGATGAAATCCAGTCTTATTTTTGGTGATACAAACTTTACCCCCAGCAATCCCAGCTTTAAGCCCATCAGCACCCCAAGCATGAATCTCAGCAGCAGCATCACGTGATGCAATATTACCAACAATCAGAAATGAATTAAAGTGATCTTTTACATATTTAATCATTTTTTCAGCTTTAGGACACCATGCATTGGCAATATCCAAAGTTATAAATTCTGGTGTAAGTCCTGCAACCTGCAATTGTTTCAACTGGTCAATCGTATCATCATTAACTCCAATACTGATTGATGCAATCAAACCACTCTCCTGCATATGACGGACAAACTCAACTTGATCGACATTAAAACGATGCATGGTATAAAACCAGCCACGACGAGCCATAAATTCGCATGTATCGGCAGAAACTACCGACTTCATATTTGATGGGTAAACTGGCATGACAAATTTATGTCCACCAAAAACTACTGAGGTATCACATTCCTTACGACTATTCACCAAAGTATGACGTGGACGCAAATAAACATCCTGATAATTATACTCCCGAGCAATTACGTTCTTAAACATCATATATATCCTATAAATATTCTATAGCATTATTTTACCGCAAAGGTGTGACGAAGATTAGACAAAGCGACGATTCACAATCCAAACATAGCATTTTAAACCAGTAGCCCGCGCACATCCTATCACTGTTGCAAAACACCAACAGTCAAGTGGACAATTCTGATGTAAGTGACTGTATTATCGCAATCTACACTCAAAAAACTTGCCCCATCATCAAATCACGTGCTATAATCGCAGCTGGAATTGTAAATTATTAATTCACAAATTTAACACTCTTTCACACTTTTAATATATTTTTAGGGAATAATCCATGAAAAAAATTTTAGTTAATTTACTAGCTCTTGGTTTAGTTG
>SSGY01000186.1 GCA_008017145.1 Neisseriales bacterium | reverse complement strand
ACCCCAACAACTTTGGCTTTAAATTCACGTTTATCGCTAAGTTTTACAGTCACACTATCAGCATTATTCACTACGTGTGCATTGGTTAAAATATAGCCATCGCTGGACAAAATAAATCCTGAACCTAAGCCTCTTTGTTTATATTTTTGTTGCTGCTGAGGTACCATCCGTTTGAAAAAATAGTCAAACATTGGATCGCCCGTACTACCGAACTGACCACCTTGTGGAGTAACATTCTGCGTTACATTAATATTAACTACTGATTTACCAACATTATCATAAATTGCTGAAAAATCAGGGTACGCAGAAACTACACCTGATGCAGAAGAATTGGGAATAGTAGCAGCAAAAGATGTTGTGCTGACAGAAATTGCAGCAACCAAAGCCAGAATTAATTTTTTATTCATCATCGTTATCACCTTTGCGGATTAGTTAAAAATAAAAAACCTCATACTCTCCAGCTATATTAACTGTGAGTAACAGCATACTCGAAGTATTTGATTTTTGGACGCGAAGTATTGATAAAAAAGACGAACACTCGTGTTACGCACATGTACTCAGAAGTACATGACGAGTCTTTTTTGAAATACGACAAAGTACAAAATTCAAAGACGATGAGTATTAGACGTTATTTAATCACTAATTTAAGAACCACGCAATATTTTTCAAGAGCTGATAACTAATCTTTTTAAAATACCAGCAAAATACCCAACACATAAAAGCATTGTAATACAAAAGCTTGCTGGCAAATCAAATATATAAGAAATATACAATGCAATAATAATCGCTAAATTCGCGCTAATTACGCTAATTAGGATAGTTGCGGTAATGGCTCTACCCCACTGCATCCCAATTGCACCGGGAATAATCAATAGAACAAAAACCAATAATGCTCCCACCACCTGACATGCCATTGAAACTGTAACCGCTAATACCAGAAAAAACACCACGGAAAGTAATTTGAGTGGTACATTTTTAGAACTCGCCACGACTGGATCAATTGAAGCAAAAATTAACGGACGGCTGATAATTAGCATCGTTAACAAAATCAATACTGCCAAGGCGCTGAGTTGAATCAATTGCGCATGAGATACCGCAAAAATATTCCCAAATAAAATACTCATGACACTGCCAGCATAATTATTTTGGAATAAAAACAAGAAATAAGCACCAAGCCCTAAGACAAAAGTTAGAACCACGCCAATAGCTAAATCATTTTTTTTAACCTTCTCGCCCATTAAGCCCATAGCGACTGCAGCAACAGCATTTAGTAATAATTGTCCAACTAGACCTGAAATACCCAGCAAAGCAGCACCTGCAGCACCGGTTAAACTCATATGCCCCAAAGCGTGCGCGGCAAAAGCAGTCCTCCTAAGTACTACAAAAACGCTAACGATTCCACAAATAGTTGCAACGATTAAGCCTGATAACAAGGCATTTTGCATAAACTCATATGCCCACATAGCTATCCTCTTTGACACATTCAATTGTTTCACAAAAATGCACGCCGCTACCGCTAAAGTGAATGAATGCATCCAAATGGCTGGCAATTTCATGCATATCATGCGAAATAATAAATAAACCCAGCTGCTGATAGCGATGAATCTGCTGTAAGGCTTCAATAAAATGCTGCTTAGCATGCGGGTCAAGATCAGCTAATGGTTCATCAAGCAATAGCAAACGCGGCTGATTAATCAAGGCCTGTGCCAGATAAATGCGTTTTTTCTGCCCGCCAGAGAGCGTATTAAACGCCTGATGAGCATAAGCAGTTGCGCCAACTAACTCGACTAGTTCGGCGACACGCTGTTTCAGTTGCTTACTGTATAAAGCAAGTCCCCAGAATTGCCCCCGATAACTACTCAAAATTAGATTCAAACCACTCATATTGTCACTGAGATTGATTTCGCGCTCTTGCGGAATATATGAGATGAGATGATTGAGCTTACCTGGGATATTTCCCAAAATCTGCAACTCACCCGAATTAGGTGCTAAATTCCCAAGGATGGTTTTCATGAAGGTAGATTTACCAGCGCCATTTTTACCAATAATCCCAATCCATTTATTATCATCAATCGTCAGATTAAATTTGAGTGTAATCGGCTTATCATAACCTAAAACCAAGTCTTTACAAATAATCATCTTAATGTGACTTTGCCAATGCTGTATTAGTAGCGTTAATTTCTTGGTTTAACCAAGTGTTTATCGTTGTATTTGCGGGCATCGTTTCGCTAACACCAACCACCGCGACACCGTTTTTACGCGCTAAATTCTGCATATTTTTGGTAATTGAATCCGATACCTGATTATTATAAAACAGCACCTTAACTTTTTTAGAGGTGATTAGGTTTTGATAATCCGCAATCATCTTGGGAGTTGGTTCGCTATCGTTCATAATTTTCCACTGAAAATCCAATCCCTCCATTTTTAAGCCTAACGCATCAGCCATATAACCAAAAACTGGCTCAGTAGCAGTAACTTGTGTGCCTGCATATTTAGCTTTACTTGCTGCAATATTCTGAGTTACTTGCTGATGTTCCTGATTAAATTTTTGTAAATTAGCATTAGTCTGTGTTTTAGCAGCGGGTTCAAGCTGATTAATTCGTTCAGCTAATAATTTTGCTAGTTTAGGAAAGGTTTCTGGCTTATACCATAGATGCGGATTTTGTCCAGATTTTACGCCCACCAGCTCAGCAACATTAATCACCGTAACTTTAGATTTATCGACACCTGTTAGCATTTGATTAATCCAACTATCATAATCAGCTCCATTATAGATAATAATCTGAGCTTGGCTAAGCCCGCGACTCACCGAAGGAGATGTCGTAAATAAATGTGGATCAGCATCTGGATTACTAATAATACTTTGTACGCTAACCGCCGAACCACCTACTTCTTTAGCCAATTCACCATAAAAGTTTTCAGCTGCGACAATATTTACTGGAGCAGCAATTGCTCGCCAACTCATTACCCAAAAAACTAAAAATAAAATACCCAATTTACGCATTATCGTTCCTAAATAAAAAATAATGTTACATTGTAACAGCAACACTTTATTTTGTCAAGTATTCATAAAAACTTTATAATAACTATCTACACTTTTATTGAGCTGGAATATGACGATAAATTTAACTGAAATCTTAGATTACTGCGCACAAAATCAAATTAGCTTAAGCCATCAACAAGAATTGATTTTAAAAATCATTGCCGAGCAAAATGGTGCAATTGCAGCTAATGAAATCTTGGCACAACTAGTCCAGATTAATCCTAAAGCCAATCGGATGACGATTCATCGTGCACTGGAATATCTGATTAGTATTAATCTAATTCACAAAATCCAATTCAACAGCACCTATACTTTATGCAATCATCTCAATGAACATAGCTGCCAAATCTTAGTCTGCCAACTCTGTGGTTCACAAACTGAGCTTCATTCAGAAGAAATTCGCCAAACTCTGCTCAAGTCTAGTGAAAAATTTAATTTTACAATTGGAAATCCACTGGAAATAATGGGCTATTGTGCTCAATGTACTAAATAATTAAAAAGGAACTATCATGTCACAGATACTTGTTAATACAAAATTTGATGCTGGAAGTATCGTAGTTCACGATATAAGCAATCCGCAAAATTTACGCTTTGGAATCCGTAATGATACTAATTCACATTTTGCGCAATGGTTTTATTTTCAGTTAAGTAATATTAGAGAGCAAGAGCTAAATTTAAGTCTTGAGGGTCTGGATAAAACTGCCTACCCTGATGGGTGGGATGGTTATAATGTTTGTGCCAGCTACGATAATCAAAACTGGTTTCGCATTGATAGTAGCTTTGCCAATAACACGCTAAGCTGGTCGCTAACCCCAGAATGCAACAGCATCTATTTTGCCTATTTTGAGCCATATTCTTATGCTCGCCACTTAGAGTTAATTGGTTTTGCCAATGAATGTGATAATGTTCAACACCAAATCATCGGACAAACTGCCGAGGGGCGTAATCTAGATTTATTAGTTATCGGCAATCCAGATGCAGAGCGAAAAGTATGGATTACAGCCCGTCAACATCCAGGTGAAAGTATGGCAGAATGGTTTATGGAAGGATTAATTTATCGTTTATGCGATGAACAAGATGCAGTGAGCATTAACTTACTAAAAAACCATGTATTCTATTTAGTTCCTAATATGAATCCAGATGGCGCGTATCATGGCAATTTACGCACTAACACCACCGGAACTAATTTAAATCGCGAGTGGTTGACCCCAAGTATCGATAAATCACCTGAAGTTTATCATACGCGCAATAAAATGCTTGAGACTGGAGTTGACATATTTTTTGATATTCATGGAGATGAAGCACTTCCATTTGTCTTTACCTCGGGTTGTGAAGATAATCCTAGCTTTAGTACTAAACAAAATGCATTACAACAACAATTTGAAGAATTATTCCCATTAATTAACCCAGACTATCAAACTAAAGTTGGTTACCCTAAAGGACACTTTAGTAGTGAATCAGCTACAGTGGGCACTAAATGGGTTGGAAATCAGTTTGATTGTCTGGCATATACCTTAGAAATGCCGTTTAAAGATAATGCAAACTTACCAAATGATTTGTATGGCTGGAATGGTGAACGCTCATCATTGCTAGGAGCTAGTTTATTAACTATGCTTAGCTTGCTTAAATTATAAGCGTCACCTAGATTATAAAAAAGCTGGAATCTAAATTCCAGCTTTTTTATAATCTACAAATAATTTAGTCTAAAACTAAAATCCCGGTATACCAGCAATAGCCACACACAAAAGCCAAGATCACAATAGTTGAGCATAATGCAATTTCAAATTTATTCTCAAACATTTTACGTTTGTCTTCTTTTCTTGCCTTATAAAACAAAGCAATACCAATTAAATACATTAAGGTTGAAATTGCTAAATATTTTAAGCCACCAGCATAAATCATCCAAATTGCATAAGCTACTGATAATGAACCTTTGATTAGCTCGTAAACATATATTTTCTGATCGGTAATAATCAATTTAACCGAAAACATCGCCGCCAATAAATATGGCACCAAAACCAAACTTGTTGCAATCATAATCATATTAAGATAGATTGCCTGACTAAAATATGCACATACCATCATGAACTGCAAAGTCAAACCAGCCATAATTGCAGCGTTTATCGGTACACCACGACTATTAATCTTAGTCAAGAATTTAGGCATCGTCCGATCTGAAGCAGATAAGAACAGAATATTAGTTGCTAACATATTCCAAGCCAATAAAGCCCCAACTACACAAATTAGAACTGCAAAGCGAATAATATTTGCGCTAACTGGACCAATCACACTTGCCATAACTCCAGCAGTTGACGGAGTAGTTAAAGCCTGTACGCTACTAGTAGACATAATACCAAATGGTAAAACTGATAGCAAGGTATCAATAATCAAAACAACAATAACTGCTAGCATCGTTGCCCTACCAACATCTTTCATTGATTTGGCATAGATTGCATAAATACACGCGGCCTCAATCCCTAAGAAATCCCATACTGTTACAAGCATAGTAGCTTTGATTTGATCCATCATACTACCTAAGTGTAAGTCATGCGTTGCCATATTTTTAGCAAATATC
Organism: Neisseriales bacterium; assembly: GCA_008017145.1. Next base: position 818 of record SSGY01000186.1, on the reverse strand, counting down.
TCAGTTTTAAACCCATAAATAAATACCAAGATTAATGATGCCAGTGCCATTAGTTTAACAGTAGTGATCATTATATTAACAATTGAAGCTTCTTTCACCCCGCGGATAATAAGCGCCATTACAATCCAGATTAATAATGACTCACAGAGAAAGGATGGAAACGTTGCACCTGCAGTAGGTCCATGACCAAAAATAGGAAAAAAATTACCTAATGTCGCAAAAATGTAAATTAGGTAACTAGCATTACCTAAAAGGGCATTAAGATAATACCCCCACGCCGAAGTAAAACCAACATAATCTCCAAAACCGAATTTGGCATAGCCATAAATACCGCTCTTAATGTCTGGTCGTTTATTACTGATGTAAACAAAAGACCAAGCCAAGGCAATCATACCTGCAGCAACGATAAACCAATGCAAAACAACCGCCACTGCACCAGAGCGATTTGCAATATTTTGCGGGATATCAAAAACCCCACTACCCATCATAGAACCAAATGTTAGAGAAAATAGAGCAAAAAACGTTAAATCCTTAACGTTAACTCCCGAGCTAGGTGTTTTCGCAGCCATAACTTTTTCCTTAAAAAGTCTAAAGATTTTATTTTAAAATAGTTATCACACAAAAAAATTACATAGATTATTATTAAAAACAAACAGCGCGATAACAACCACCCCCAATCGGCTTTTAGCCGCCCCCTAGACATTATACATTGATTCTTAGTTGAGTTTTAAAGCAATTATAGAAAAAATAACACTGAAATTAAGTATACTATATATCACATAGGAATACCCAAAATAAAACAAATTAATTCACAATGT
>SSGY01000227.1 GCA_008017145.1 Neisseriales bacterium | reverse complement strand
GCCTGCGCACCAATCATGGTTGAGCTATCCAGCGGATTACCCTGCTTAATTGCAGCCACCCGTTTTAAAGCTCGCTCCATAAAGCGCTCGTAGATTGATTCCTGAATAAGCGCGCGTGAAGGGCAAGTACAAACTTCACCCTGATTTAGGGCAAACATAGCAAAACCTTCGAGCGCTTTATCAAAATATGCATCATCAGCACTCATCACATCTTCAAAGAAAATATTCGGTGACTTACCACCAAGTTCCAATGTCACCGGAATTATATTTTGTGAGGCATATTGCATAATTAAACGCCCAGTTGTAGTCTCACCGGTAAAGGCAATTTTAGCAATTCTGCTACTAGATGCCAACGGTTTACCTGCTTCTAAACCAAAACCATTGACTATATTCAACACTCCGGCAGGTAATAAATCACCAATAATTTCAAGCAAAACTAAAATCGATGCAGGCGTTTGCTCAGCAGGTTTTAACACAACGCAGTTTCCAGCAGCTAATGCAGGAGCCAGCTTCCACACCGCCATTAAAATCGGAAAGTTCCACGGAATAATTTGCCCAACTACGCCTAATGGTTCGTGGAAATGATAAGCCATTGTTTCATGATCAATCTCGGCAATACTACCCTCTTGAGCACGAATACAACCCGCAAAATAACGAAAATGATCAATTGCCAAAGGAATATCTGCAGCCATAGTTTCGCGTAGAGGTTTACCATTATCAATAGTTTCCGCAACCGCAATTAGTTTAAGATTACTCTCCATCCGATCGGCAATTCTATTTAAGATATTAGCACGTTCAGTAGTTGAAGTTTTACCCCAAGCAACTTTCGCACCATGTGCAGCATCTAGTGCTGCATCAATATCTTTAGAATTTGAACGTGGAATTTGGCAAAATGTTTGTCCAGTCAACGGCGTCACATTATCAAAATATTGTCCGTCAATTGGCTCAACCCATTTACCACCAATATAATTAGCATACTTAGCTTTGTATGGGTTTTGTAGTCCCAAACTTGATAGATTAGCAAATGTCATCATTTCTCTCCTGAAATTATTATAACCATTATTTCATCTCGAAAGATTAGGCTCTGATGTTAGCATAAAATAATACTAACTTACTCAACTAAACATGCTGCATCGCAACACTTTGGTTTTCTTTGTTTAATTCATATAGAAACGTTTTTATATAAACAATAAATTACTAGCTAAGGTAATTATTGAATCGTTGCTTAAAACTAACATCAACCATTTTTCATCATTAACACACCCTAAAAATTACATCTGTTAATCACGATACAAGATAAGTACATCATCATAAGTCATAAGGTTTTAACAAAAATTAGTGGAGCATTATTTGCCGAAGACAAAATACATAATATCTGACAAGCTATGTTATAATCAGAACTCTTTATAATTTTTCTTATATAAAATTCCGAATGACTAACATTGCTCAACGAATTACTGAAATCAGACAAGAATTAACCCAACATATAAACAATGGCTGTGTGGCAAGCTTAATTGCAGTAAGTAAAACTTATCCCCCTGAAGCTATCCAAGAAGCTTATCGTAATGCACAGCAAATTGCATTCGGCGAAAACTACCCTCAAGAATTGGCAAGCAAAGTAGAGCAATTAAAAAACTTACCTTTAGAATGGCACTTTATTGGCAATATCCAAAGTAATAAAACCAAATTGATTGCCGAAAATGCAGCGTGGGTTCATACACTAACCAATCTCAATCATGCGACACGTTTAAATAATCAACGACCAGATCATCTGCCACCACTTCAGATACTGATTGAAGTAAATATCAGCAATGAATCATCCAAACATGGTCTAAGCAATCTAGCAGAAATTATCCCATTAGCAAAAGAAATCAATTTACTGCCTAATTTGAAATTACGCGGATTAATGGGAATGGCTAGCGCTACAGATGATGTTGAATTAATCAAATCACAATTTAATCAACTAAAATCTTACCAACAACAACTCAATGAACAGGGTTTTAATTTGGATCAATTATCTATGGGAATGTCAGGAGATTACATCCACGCCCTAGAATGTGGTGCAACCATGATCCGCATCGGTAGTTTAATTTTTGGAGAACGCAATTATGACAACTAAATTAGTATTCTTAGGTGGTGGTAATATGGCGGAAGCTATTTTTGCTGGACTTGTTACTAATCCGCAATTTACTATTGAAGTAATTCAACGCAACCCAGAAAAAGCTGAGCGGCTCCAAAGCAGCTATCCAAGCATTAAAGTTAGCCCGACCCTTGATTACAAGTTAAATCAAAAAGATATCCTACTACTTGCAATAAAACCGCAACAGGCAAAAGAAGCATGTTTAACAATTAAAGATAAAATCGGTGATTGCCTGATTGTATCTGTAATGGCTGGGCTGTCAATCAGTAGCATCAATACATGGTTAAATAACCCGCGCATTATTCGTACCATGCCAAATACTCCATCCAGCGTTGCACAAGGAATTACAGCAATTTTTACAGCAGATGCTGTAAGCAATGAAGAGCAGGAATTGGTTCATCAAGTTTTCAACACTATAGGCATAGTATATACGGCACAAACTGAGGATGAAATTGACAAAATAGTTCCCCTAAGTAGCAGTGCGATTGCATTTGTTTATTATTTTATGGAAGGGTTTATTAATGCTGCAGTGAATGAGTTTGGTTTTAGTCAACAGCAGGCTGACACGCTAATCCGCCAAGTAGTAAGTGGTAGCAGTGCACTACTCAGCGCCAATCCAGATATAAGCATTAGCGAACAACGGGCTCGTGTAACCTCTAAAAAAGGTGCGACTGAACAAGGTGTGCTAACTTTTGAACGTGAAAAACTTCATGACATAACTAAGCAAGCGATGCAAAATTGCTACTTACGTACTCTAGAGATGGCAAAAGAGTTTAATTAATGAGGATTATTAGAGCTCTTTCAAGAGCGATTTAACTTGAAATATCTCAGATAATACTGTATCATTACTAGCTAATAATAACTACCCTCCCATCTGTTGGGTAGTTATTTTTTTATTATAAAGACTAATAATACCATGGAAAAAAAATTCATTCCGATTGACTTACATTGCCATAGCACTCACTCTGATGGCTCGTTGAGCGTCGCTGAGGTAATGAGCCTTGCGAAAAGCAATGGTGTTATCTATCAAGCGCTTACCGACCATGATACAGTAGAAGGTATCTCCGAAGCTCGCGAAATTTGTCAGACACTCGCGATAAATTTTATCCCCGGAGTTGAAATTTCGGTAACTTGGCATCATAATACGCTAATTCATATTGTTGGCTTAGGCGTTGATGAAAATAATTCGCAACTGGTTGAGGAATTAGCTAAATTACGCGCATCAAGAATTGAACGGGCTAAACGCATTGCGCATAATCTAACCAAGGTGGGTATCCACGGTGCTTTTGAAGGTGCAATGGAGCTGTGTGAACATCCTGAAGCAATTAGTCGCACTCATTTTGGTAAATGGTTGGTCGATGCAGGACATGCAAAACCAGGTAAAGCGTTTGAAAAATTTCTGGCACCCGGCAAAGTTGGTTATACTCAGCAATCTTGGGCAAGTCTGGAAAATGCGGTTAAATGGATTACAGATAGTGGCGGTATTGCTATTATTGCTCACCCTAGCCGTTATAAATTCACCCGGACTAAGCTATTAAAACTGATTGATGAATTTAAAAGCTATGGTGGGACTGGAATTGAAGTGATCAGCAGCTCACATTCATTACAAGATGAAGAAAACATTGCTTCTATTTGCCGAGTTAGTGGACTCAAAGCAAGCGTTGGCAGCGATTTTCACCAAGAAGAAAGTTATCGAACTATCCGCCCAGGCAAAAATAAAGCACTTCCCAATGGTTTAGATACGGTATTTCCGCATATTGGTATAGCCCCTGAAATTTATAATCATGGTGAATAATGTTAAAAAATAAACTCAAACACGGCCTTACTTCGCGACATATCTTAATGATTGCTCTTGGTAGCGCAATCGGCACAGGATTCTTCTTTGGTAGTGGCAGCTCAATAAAACTTGCTGGACCTGCAATTCTCCTATCTTATAGTATCGGTGGAATAATGATGTACATCATTGTTCGTGCCTTAGGCGAAATGGCAGTTGCCGAACCAAGTTCTGGTTCATTTAGTTATTATGCCTACAAATATATCGGTAATTACGCTGGTTTTGTTTCGGGTTGGAACTATTGGTTTAATTACATTATAGTCTGCATGCTAGAGCTGACCGCAACTGGAATCTTCATGGATTATTGGTTTCCACAGTCTGTTCATTGGATTATTACACTCGTCGTCATTGTGCTATTTACGGGAATCAATCTACTTAATGTGCGCATGTTTGGTGAATTCGAATTTTGGTTTGCTGGAATCAAGGTTGTAACTGTAATTTGTCTGGTATTGTTTGGCGTATATATCCTAGGTTTTGGTAACAACCATCAGCAAAGTGTGTCCAATGTAAGTAATTTATGGCAAAACGGTGGATTTTTTGCTAATGGCCTACAAGGGTTTCTGTTTTCATTTGTGGTAGTAGTATTTTCCTTTGGTGGAACAGAATTAGTTGGAATTACTGCAGCTGAAGCAGAGAATCCACGCAAAACCATACCTATGGCGATTAATGGAATCATCGTTCGGATATTGTTATTCTATATAGCTACGCTTGCAATAATTATGTGTCTTTACCCGTGGAATAAGATTGACTCACATATTAGTCCATTTGTTGATGTTTTTCAACAAATTGGAATTGCCAAAGCTGCTAGTTTAATGAATTTGGTTGCAATAACTGCGGCGCTCTCATCTTTGAATAGTGGAATCTATGGCACTGCTCGCATGGTTTACAATCTAGGTTTACAAGGCAATGCGCCGCAAGCTATGACTAAAGTTTCAGCTAAAGGCAGTCCAACGAATGCTATTATATTCTCTATTATCTGCATTGGATTAACGGTCTTTTTAAACTACCTCTACCCTAAACAAATTTTTAATATTTTATTATCAATTGCAACTATTGCTGCGATAATTAACTGGATTACTATTTTAGTGACTCATATTAATTTTAAACGCAAATTTACTGGCATCAGCCACTACCCAATTTTTTTCTATCCTTTAAGTTCGGTAATAGCCATAATATTTCTAGTTATGGTCGCAGGAATTATGTATTTTATGCCTGATTTCAGGTTGGCAATTATAATTGCGCCAATTTGGCTTTGTTTACTAAGTATCGGTTACCTAATTAAAACTAAAATCATGGGGAAATAAGATGACAGAACAAAAGAAATTACAACACCCACTTAAAAATCGTCACATTCAAATGATCGCCTTAGGTGGTGTCATAGGTACAGGTTTATTTTTTGGTGCTGCCAAATCAATTCAGTCCACAGGACCTTCGATAATTCTCTCTTATATACTAGGTGGGTTAGTTATTTACATAATTATGCGTGCACTCGGTGAAATGACAGTTCATCATCCGTCATCAGGTTCATTTAGTGATTATGCCAATCGTTATATCAATAGCTATGCCGGATTTATTGCTGGTTGGACAGCATGGTTTGAATACACTGTCGTTTGTATGGTTGAATTAACTGCAGTTACATTTTTCTTAGATTACTGGATTCCAGGATTACCACATTGGTTGATTTGTCTTGGTCTGCTGCTCGTGTTCACAATGGTTCAACTAATTAGCGTGCGCTTATTTGGTGAATTTGAATTTTGGTTTGCCGGAATCAAAATCGCCGCGATTATTTTGATGCTGCTGTTTAGTGCTTATCTAATTACTTTCAATCCACACATTCACGCTGGTACGGTTACGAGCTTACATAGCTATGCTAGTCTGGATGTATTCTTTGCTAGTGGCACCAAAGGATTTTTATTCTCGCTTGCAATCGTAATTTTCTCTTTTGGCGGTACTGAATTTGTGAGCATTGCAGCAGGTGAAGCTGAAAATCCACGTAAATCAATTCCACAGGCAATCAGTGGAGTAATTGTTCGTATTATTCTCTTTTATATCTTAACAATTCTCGCGATTATCTGCTTGTATCCCTTCAACAAATTAAATGCCAATGTCAGTCCGTTTGTAGATGTATTCAAAGAAATTGGTATTCACCAAGCTGCTGATGTAATGAATGCAGTCGCGATTACTGCGGCACTCTCTGCTTTTAATAGCTGCATGTATGCGGCTTCAAGGATATTATTTAGCTTATCCGAACAAGGATCTGCTCCAAAACGTTTGGCTAAGCTTAATAAAATTAACATCCCCAGTAAAGCATTATTATTTACTAGTTTTTGTATCTTAATTAGTGTAATTGTTAATTACGTATTCCCTGAAAAGGCGATTATGTATTTATTGACTATTGCAACCTGCGCAATTTTGACTTGTTGGTTTTTGATTCTTTTAACTCAGGTTTATTTCCGTAAAAAAGTTGCTCTGGAGAAGATCAGCTATCGATTAATTCTCTATCCATTTAGCAACATTTTTGCAATGTGCTTTTTAATCATGGTGATGTTTATTATGTTATGGATGGATGATATGCGCGCTAGTGTAATTGTTACCCCAATCTGGATTTTTGCTCTATCAATTTTCTATGCATTCAATAAAAAAATTAGAAATAAACATAATGGCTAAGCTTAAAAATCGTCATATTCAAATGATTGCACTGGGTGGTGCAATCGGAACTGGTTTGTTTTTTGG
>SSGY01000073.1 GCA_008017145.1 Neisseriales bacterium | reverse complement strand
CAAGTTGATGAAGCCAAGAAACTATTTAAAGAAGCTGGCTATGGGCCTAGTCACCCGCTAGAAATCAGCATTAGTTACAATACAATGGACTCTCATAAAAAAATTGCGATGGCAATTGCATCCATGTGGCAACAAGTGTTTGGGGCGGATAGCATCAAAACCACTGCGGCCAATCAGGAATGGAAAAGCTTTATTCAAGCACGCAATACCGCTAACTATGATGTAGCTCGCGATGGCTGGGTTGCTGATTATGATAGTGTTGATGCTTATACTAATCTATTCTTATGCAAAGATCCGTTGAATAAATCTAAATACTGTAATCCTAGCTATGACCAACTGATTCAGCAAGCGCAAAATACTCCTGACCCAGACACACGAGCTAAGTTAATTAAACAAGCGTTACAAATTGCGCAAGATGCTTATGTGATTATTCCTCTTTATCAATACACTTATTATCGTTTGGTAAGCCCGCGAGTTAGTGGTTATAATATGGACAATAATCACTTTGATCATGTAATGAGTAAATGGTATAAATTAAACTAAAGGAACGCTATATGTTGAAATTTGCAATTAAACGGATTTTAGTATCCATTCCAACTTTATTGGCGATTATTACGCTAGTGTTTTTTCTGGTACATATCACGCCGGGTAATCCTTTTGATGGTGAGCGAGCGCTTTCTCCCGAAGCTCTTAAATCATTGATGGCACAATATCGTCTCGATTTACCTATGTGGCAACAATATCTGCTCTACCTTAATGACCTTATCCATGGTAGTTTTGGAATTTCGATGAAATACCTCGGGCAACCGATCAATCACCTGCTCTTCCCGGATAATATGGGTGGCTTCTGGGTAACTCTACGCTTGAGTATCTATACTATGGTAATTGCTGTACCTTTTGGCATAATCTGCGGTGCGTATGCTGGATTACATAAAAATTCATGGTTTGATAAATTAGTTGTATCAAGTAATATTTTCTTTACTGCGGTACCCACTATGGTAACTGGTCCTTTATGTGTATTGGTATTTGCGGTAACCTTACGTTTACTGCCAGCTGGTGGCTGGGGTGATGGTGATATCGCTCATTTATTTCTACCCGTGCTGGTGCTAATCTTAGCTTATACACCAACAATTGCCTTTGTTACGCGTGGTAGTATTATTGACGTGCTAAATTCCAATTATATTCGCACGGCACGTGCCAAAGGATTGCCAACCAAAAAAATCTTGTTTAAACATGCAATTCGCCCAACATTATTACCCGTTATTTCTTTACTTGGTCCAATGTTTGCGGGGATTTTAGTCGGTGCAGTAGTTACCGAGCAGATTTTTACATTGCCAGGTTTGGGTGTGCTTACGACCAATGCCGCAACTAATCGTGATTATAATATGATTATGGCGATTACCATTTTGGGTAGTATTTTGACGATAGTGTTTAATATTATTGTTGATTTACTTTATATGGTGCTTGATCCTAAAATTAAACAATAAGGAGAACTGCTCGGACTGTATCGCATTAGACGTCGTTGCAAGGCTCCTCATGTACGTTTCTCATGTACACTTCGTCGCCTTGCGCCTAGCTACTGCTTCACATTCCAGCAGTTCATTTTGATAGTAAAAATAAGGAAACTGTTGCATGATTTTTAAAACAAAAAACTTGAATATAGACGCGCCAGCAACTAAGGGGTTCTGGCGGAGTGTTTTCAGCCGTTTATCACGTAATAAATTAGCCATGACTAGCGGTTTGATAATCGTTACCTTAACTTTAATGTGCATTGTCGTGCCAATATTTAGTGGTGTAAGCTATGATAAAACCAACTGGAGCGAAATTATGCAATCGCCAAGCATGGCACATTGGTTTGGTACTGATAGCTTAGGGCGCGATTTATTCGTTCGTTCATTCATCGGTGGGCGGATAACCTTTGAAATCGCTTTTGCTGCGGCATTCGTCGTGCTGTTGGTCGGAATCTTTTACGGTGCGATTGCGGGATACGTCGGCGGTAAAGTTGACACGGTTATGATGCGGATTGTTGATGTGTTATACGGTATTCCGTTTTTATTTTTCTGTATCTTGCTAATTACTCTTTTTGGTAACAGCATGGCGCTGTCATTTGTTGCTATTGCTGCGATTTCCTGGCTGGATATGTCTCGGATTGTCCGCGGACAAACCCTGAGCATCAAACATAAAGAATATGTTGAAGCGGCTATGGTTTCAGGCGTGAGTAATTTTAAAATTATCACCCGTCACGTAATCCCTAATTTACTTGGTGTGGTAATTGTTTATGCTGCATTGACCGTACCGAATATGATTGTACTCTCGGCAGTATTGAGTTTCTTTGGTTTGGGCGTAACTGAGCCGATGACTTCGTGGGGATTATTAATTTCGGATGGGGCGCAAAATATGCAAGCATGGTGGTTATTACTCTTCCCTGCTGGTCTTATGATTATAACTTTACTTTCTTTTGCATTCTTTGCCAATGGCTTACGTGATGCATTAGACCCACGCTAGGAGCCACAGATGAATAACAAAAAAACTCCTCTTTTAGAAGTTCGCGATTTAGTTGTTGAATTTAAAGTTCAGGATGGCTTAGTTCGCGCAGTCAATGGTCTGTCATTTAAAGTCTACGATAGTGAAATTATTGGGATTGTTGGTGAGTCTGGTTCGGGCAAAAGTCAAACTATGCTGGCATTAATGGGTTTACTAGCTGGCAATGGAAAAGTTAAAGGTTCTGTTAAATTTAATGGGCAAGAACTAGTTGGCATGTCAACTGGCAAGCTAAATAAGCTCCGCGGTGATCAAATTGCTATGATTTTCCAAGACCCAATGACTTCATTAAATCCATATCTCAAAATAAGCTCACAAATGACTGAGGTGTTGATGCTGCATAAAAATATGCCTTACAAACAAGCCTTGGATGAAGCAATCAAAATGCTGGATAAGGTTAAAATTCCTGATGCTAAAAATCGGATTCACCTCTATCCGCACGAATTTTCTGGTGGGATGCGTCAACGGGTAATGATTGCTATGTCATTATTAACCAAGCCAAAATTACTAATTGCCGATGAACCAACTACCGCACTTGATGTAACTGTTCAGGCGCAAATCTTGGAGCTACTCAAAGAACTAAAACAAGAAATGAATATGTCAATTATCTTTATCACGCATGATATGGGTGTAGTGGCGAATATCTGTGACCGAGTGAATGTAATGTATGGTGGCTGGCTAATGGAAACTGCAACAATTGAACAAGTCTTTGCTACCCCGTACCATCCTTATACCAGCGCTTTACTGGAAACAATTCCGAGTATCGATCACGATGTGGATAAGCTCAAAACGATCCCGGGAGAACCACCAAATTTACTGCATTTACCGGAAGGCTGCCCGTTTCAACCTCGTTGCAGCAAAGTAAGTGCTGCGTGCAGCGGACAGATTCCGTTACGTAAAATTTCACCGCGTCATGTTATGAAATGTACTGTGGAGGTAACTCAATGAAAAAAATTCTCGAAGTAAAAAACCTCAAAGTTCATTTTGAGCTGGGTGGTGGCATGTTCAAAGCTAAACGGGTGGTACATGCAGTTGATGGCGTTGATTTTGACGTTTTTGAAGGTGAAACTTTAGGTATCGTCGGTGAATCTGGCTGTGGTAAATCTTCTTTGGCACGCGCGTTGTGCGGACTAAATAAAATCACCTCGGGTAGCGCTCTCTTTGATGGCAAAATTGATCTGGCTAAAGCTTCTTCCAAAGAATGGAATGAAGTTCATAAACAAATGCAGTTTATTTTCCAAGACCCAGTTGCGGCGCTTGACCCACGCATGACGGTTGCTGAAATCATCTCTGAGCCACTGATAACTCTTTATCCAGATATGAAAAAAGATCAGGTTTTACAAAAAGTATTAGCAACCATGAAACTGGTTGGTTTAACTCAAAATCAGGTAAATCGTTATCCGCAAGAATTCTCGGGTGGGCAATGTCAGCGGATTGGGATTGCACGTGCATTGATTCTCGAACCCAAGATATTGATTTGTGATGAATCAGTAAGTGCATTGGATGTGTCAATTAAAGCACAAATTATCAATCTATTGCAAGAATTACAACAGCAGCTTAAATTAACAATTTTATTCATTTCGCATGATCTAGGCGTTGTCAAACACATTTGTAAACGCATTTTAGTAATGTATCTGGGTAATATTATGGAACTGGGCAATAAGCAAACTATTTACAACAATACGTTACACCCATACACCAAAGCTTTGCTGTCAGCTGTACCAGTTGCTAATCCAACGCTGGAAAAAACCAAGCAAATTCAGCTCCTTGAAGGCGATTTACCCTCACCAGTTAATCCGCCCAAAGGTTGTGTATTTAGTACTCGTTGCCCACAAGCAGAGGATAGATGTCGTGCATCACGTCCAGAAGGTAAAATTGTGCAGGAGCATTTTGTAACTTGTTTTAAAGCGGTAAGTTAAAACGATAGAACAGCATAAAACTATCAAGATGATGGTAGAGATGGGTAATGTTCCTAGATGAACGCACAATTAAGGTATCTGGCACTATTTAAGCAAGGCTTACTGTCGCAACAATTTGGAGCAGGATTATCTGGAACGCTCAACGCAATTGAGAATCTTGCTTATGTACAGATTGATACGCTATCGGTGGTCGAGCGAGCACATCACCATGTATTATGGAATAGAGTAGCTGATTATGATCCTACCCACCTGAACCAACTGGTTAAAAAGCAGCATATCTTTGAGTATTGGTATCATGCGGCAGCATATTTGCCGATGTGTGATTACCGTTATGCACTACCACGGATGATGTCAATTCGTAATGATGAAAACCGTTATTATACAAATGTCGACAAGCGCCTGATGGGTGAAATTTTAGCTCGCGTAAGAGCCGAAGGAGAATTGCGCGTACGTGATATTGGTAAAAGCAATCAGAAAAAGGGCGGCTGGTGGAATCTGGGGCAAGAACGACGTGCTCTTGACAAATTATTCATGCAGGGCGATCTTATGATCTGTGAGCGCAATGGTATGGAGAAAATCTATGACCTTGCTGAACGCTGTTTGCCACAAAATATCGACCTAAGTATGCCAACATTAAGAGAGTACGCGATATATTTACTTGAGACAACACTCAGAGCACATGGTGTTTTTACTCTGAAACAGCTATTGCATCTTAGAACCGGAAAATCCTTGCAAGATATGATGCGTGAAGTTCTCAGTGAATACATTAGTTCTGGAGTAGTGAGTGCAATCTCTAATATTGGCAGAACGACAATTTATGTGGATAATAAAGCACTTGAATTGGGAGAAAGAACAGTAAAAACCAATGCTCAAATAAAAATCCTCTCGCCCTTTGATAATTTGGTAATTCACCGTGAGCGGTTGAGTTTGCTGTTTAATTTTGATTATCGAATTGAATGTTATACTGCAGCAGCTAAGCGAGTGTTTGGCTACTTTTGTTTACCAATTCTATACGGGGATACCTTCATCGGTCGAGTTGATTGTAAGGCACATCGTGCAGAGCAGCGATTTGAAGTGATAAAGCTTCATCTGGAAAATGATGAGTTCGATCAAAAACAGCTGTTGCTATTATTACGCAATGAGCTGCAAAGATTTGCTGATTTCAATAAATGCCCTCTCCTTGAAGGAATATAAGCTGTCATAAATATACTTTTACGACACTCATGTGCTAAATATAGACTTTATGTCTCAAAGTTCTTCAACCTAAAAGCAAAATAATTGCTCATAAAAGAAGCCTAATAGCCTACAATAATCAATCTGTTTAAATAAAACAGTAGTACAAGTGCTAAAATAACGGGTTAAGGAGTACAACAACATGACCTTAAACCTTAACTCAGAATTATCCATCCTAGAATGTAGCGGCAGTGATGCTGCAACCTACCTGCAGGGACAACTTACCAACGACATCCGTGGACTAGACAGCAAGCCCTGGCAATTTTCCGCTCACCTAAATAATAAAGGGCGCACTCTCGCCACTTTCATCATTACTCAATATCAAGAAAATAGCTATTATTTAATCACTAGCAAAAGTGTAATTGATAAAATTTTACCGCGCCTTAAAATGTATATTTTACGTAGTAAAGTTACTCTAGCTATCAGCGCTAAATCAATTTACCTAAGTGATACTCAGATTGATGGCGGTTACAATCTGCAATTAAGCGCTGACAAATACCTTAATATCAGCGAGCCCCCACAAGAGAACACCACAGATAGCAATGCATGGCATAAATTTCTAGTTGATAATGCTCTGCCAATGATTTATCTCGAATCAATTGAAAAGATTATTCCCCAACAGATCAATTATGATTTAATTGGTGGAATTAATTTTAAAAAAGGCTGTTATACTGGACAGGAGATCGTTGCTCGCACTCATTATCTGGGTAAAGTAAAACGGCGCATGGCAAAATTCACCACCGACACCCAGCCGCAGATTGGACAAGGCGTAGTCAGCCCGCTAATGGATAATCAAGAAATTGGCACTATCATTGACTATTATCAAGATGGGCAGAACTATCATGGCTTGGTTTCATTACAAAATAACTGTCTAGACAATGCATACTTGGATGCAGACAATCAACAAAAACTTACTTGTACTACATTAATCGACGAATCAACAGGAGCATAATCGTGACAAAAGTTCATACTATTACCCACCCTTTAGTTCAACATAAATTAACCATAATGCGCGATAAAAATACCGGAACTAAAGAGTTTCGCGAGCTGACCCATGAATTATCTCAGTTGATTGGTTATGAAGCAATGCGCAACATCAAAACTGAACTAGTTGAAATTGAAACACCACTGGTTAAAACTAAAGCACCCGTGCTGGCTGGACGTAAATTAGCACTAATCCCGATTCTGCGTGCTGGCTTGGCAATGGCGGATGCTATCGCTGATTTTGTTCCAAATGCCAAAATTGGGCATATCGGAATGTATCGCGACCCAAACACTCATCTGCCAGTAGAATATTATTGCAAATTACCCAGCGATATTGAAAACCGTGATGTTTTCCTGTTAGACCCAATGCTAGCAACTGGTGGTTCGGCGATCGCGGCAATTGATTTACTCAAACAGCATGGTGCGAGCAATATTAAATTTGTCTGCATTCTCTCTGCTCCCGAAGGAGTTGATAAAATTCGTCAAGCACATCCAGATGTTGAAATTTATACAGGTTCGATTGATGAAGGGTTAAATGATCACGACTATATCGTTCCTGGGCTTGGTGATGCTGGCGACCGTATTTTTGGCACTAAATAGTCATGGCTAAATTATTTTTTCGTTACTCGGCAATGGATGCGGGTAAAACCCTTGATTTGTTAAAAGTTGCCTATAATTATGAAGACCGTGGGCAACATACTTTGGTAGTTACTTCTGCAATTGATCGTCGGGCGGGTGATAATAAAGTCCGTTCGCGTATTGGTTTTGATAAAGAAGCAATCTCGACCACCATCGAGGATAATTTGTTTGATTTAATCAAAGCCCAAAATGAGCAGCAAAAAATTGCTTGTGTTCTCATTGATGAAATTCACTTCTTTAGCTCCGAGCAAATTATTCAGCTCTCTGATGTAGTCGATTATCTCAATATCCCAGTAATTTGCTACGGCTTACGCAGTGATTATCGTGGTGAACCATTTCCTGCCGCTACTACCCTCCTCGCAATCGCAGATACCTTGGAAGAAGTTAAAACGATCTGCCATTGTGGACGTAAAGCTAATTTTAATATGTTGGTACGCGATGGCATCGCCGTTAAGCAAGGTGCGCCAGTAGTGGTTGATGATGAAAATCTCAAAAAAATTGACACTAAATATGTTTCGGTGTGCAGAAGGCATTGGAAAGATGGAATTTGGAAATAAGCTGTAAATGTTATTTGTAAAGTACAGCCAATAAAACGCACGCTACCCACTTAGATTGATTATTAGTATAAACATCACAGACTCTCATTCTGTGTTCAGCTTTTAAACGATGCGCCAATTTTATATGTATTGAAAGAAAATAAAAAATAACAAAAAAGAATTTGAATAAGTTAGCTATGTTTATTTTATTGGGTAACGCATTTCTTTCTAGCTGTGCGACAACACCTTCTGGTGAAACCCTTAACTCAACTGTTT
>SSGY01000127.1 GCA_008017145.1 Neisseriales bacterium | reverse complement strand
GTAAGAAAGATAAAGTCCATTTTCTTTGCTGTCTTTATTTAATCGAAACCCAAAACAAAAACTATTTAGATATAGGTTAGGAATATCTTCTAGTAAGACGGAACACATTCCAACTTCTTCAGGTGTTTCAGATGAACCATTAAAAAATAAATCTCCTTTTAATGCTTTATTTTGAACCTCATTGCTTCCAATATTTACATAGTCAAAGTAAGAAGTATTAATTATTGGATTAAGCATAATATTCATAAATGGTATATATGGGAACTCTCCATTTACAAAATCAATTTTTGACTTACCAGATAGCCCACCATATGGCTTACCCAAATCTTCCATCTTTTTTACCTCCCAATCCTCAGGAATAACACCGACATCTGTATTTTTATAACCTGATTTTAGTTCCATACAAACCCCATTTTTTTTAGATGTGCTATAACTTTGGTTTCTAGTTCAGCTACGCCGCTTGTTTGCTTAGGTAATGTGGTTTCATAGCGTTCGGCTAGTTCTTTGATACGCCCAGTTAGGCGTTGGCTAATCCGCTCCATTTCAGTTTTTACACTGTGTTCAATGCTAGCCAGCCATTTATCATCAACTACTAATTGCTTTATTTCATCCTTGGTTAGTGCCTTATAGCGCTCAAGTGCTAGGTTATCCAACTCGATAGAAGCATCTTTGATTTTCTTATTTAAGTCGCTTTGATCTTCAATCAGCTTGAGGTAAGTCTTTAACACCTTAATCTCTTCACTATTTTCAACTTTTGACTGTGGAGTATCAATAGCTTTTAAACGTTTCTGCACATTGGCTTTATTAATTTTATCAAAGTCGGCAAAATAACCATCTTCACCGCTATGCTCTTCTTCAAGTTCACTGAGTTGCGTTCCAATAGTTTCTTTTTCAGCCTCTAGTTCGTCAATGGCTTGTTTCTCGTTTAAAAAATAGCGGTTAATCACGAATGTTTTAGGGACTAAATCACACTCCCAACCTTTATCAGTTTCTTTCTTAGTTTTTTCATTAACTACTTTAATTCGATACGGTTCAGCCACCCAACCATTAACAGCAATTAGGTATGCATCATCTTGCATTGTGCTATTCCAATAATCCATCACATGCTGATAAACCGCATATTTATCCATAAGTTTTTTGTTGGAATATTTTGCCAAAATAGCTTCCGACATATTATGAATAATTTCTTTAGGTCTAAAACCTTGGGCTAAACTCTTTAATTCTTGAGTAGTTTGTTCTCTCCACTCATTAAACAACGTATCCATTTCAGCGCTAAAGCTTAAAAATTCTGGATGATTAAATATTGTTGATTTTATGTCACTATTACTAATTCTAAGTTGGCTATAGTTCTCTCTATCACTAGCTTCAAATAGTTCATTTCTTAGATTCGGATACACATCCCAATATTCATTTAATTCAGCAATATCTGCATTTGGAATACCGCCGAGTAAATGAGCTTCAATATCTTGAATATCTTCAGCTTCTTGATTATCAATGTAGCGTGGAATATTTAGATTAAATTCATTTTTAGGATCACTGATTTCATTGTATGACACAAAACGACTATATTTTGGTATTTCTATTTGTTTAGTAAATACATCAACAATTTTATGAATGTCTTGTTCTCGAAGACGGTTTTTATTACCATCTTTAATAAAGCCTTTACTTGCATCTATCATAAAAATACCACGCTCTGAACCATCGAGGTCTTTAGTCGCGTTCGCATGTTCAATATCAAGCACAATAATACAAGCAGGGATACCTGTACCATAGAACAAGTTAGCCGGTAAGCCAATTATTCCCTTAATGTATCCACGCTCAATAATACTCTTACGTATCTCAGCTTCAGCATTACCTCTAAATAATACGCCATGCGGTAAAATACATGCACCTTTACCTGTGCTCTTAAGTGATTTAATGATATGAAGTAAGAATGCATAGTCGCCATTTTTTTCTGGTGGTATTTTACCACTCTCAAAGCGTTGATATTCATCACTACTAGGATTAAAACCATCCATCCAATTTTTAGATGAAAACGGCGGATTAGCTACTACGAAATCAAAGGTTTTAAGGTTATTCTCACCATTCGTAAATAATGGGTTAGATAAGGTGCTTTGTCCCTTTTGAATTTCTGCCTCAGGATTATTATGCAGAATCATATTCATTCTAGCAAGTGCGGCAGTGACAATGTTTTTTTCTTGACCATACACATTTGCGGAACCTTCTGCTTCATCTGCTACTTTTAGTAATAAAGAACCAGAACCGCAAGTTGGATCATAAATAGTTTGCTTAGTCTCGGTATTACGTTTAACACCGATAACCTTAGCTAGTACTCTGCTGATCTCACTCGGTGTATAAAACTCGCCTTTGCTTTTACCGCTTTCTGACGCAAAATTACGCATTAGATATTCATAAGCATCTCCAAGGATATCGTCGCCTTCAGCACGATTTTTGGTGAAGTTTAGGGCTGGTTTTTCAAAGACAGCTATCAAAGAGGTAAGCTTGTCGACCATTTCCTTGCCTTTACCAAGCTTTTCCTCATCCTGAAAACTTACCACATCAATCACGTTTTCTAAGTCATTGGCCTTGGCAAGAGCACTAATAGCTATATCAATTTTTTCACCAATATCTTTTTGTCCTTTTAGCGCTTGCATATCTTTAAAGCTACCACCTTCAGGTACTTGAATTAACGCATAAGGATCATCACCGTATTTATCAGATACGTATTTAACGAATAGCAATACCAATACATAATCTTTATATTGACTAGGGTCCATTGCGCCTCTTAATTTATCGCAACTCTCCCACAGTGAACTGTATAACTCGGATTTTTTAACTGCCATGTTCTACCTAACTTTAAATTTTATTATATTTATCTATATATATTAATGCACACATATTGTGGTTTAATTATTAAAAATTACTCATATAACCTGACATTAAAGACTTTTCTGATTCACTCATGGTTATTCAATATTTACCTACATTTAAATACTGTTCTAAATTCACTAACCATATTTGCTTTACTCTAAATACAATTATTATCATAATCTGAAAAATCTTCTTAAATCATCACCATTATGCTGCTGTTTGTTAATCAATATGATTTCAATATTTTTCCTGTTGTAGCTTATGTGACGCTTATATCAAGTAATGCCCTCGATGCTTTACTGTATTCTCTCATGCTGTTAACAACATCTACCCCGATTGCACAAAAGTCGATAACAACCTCTTCATTATGATTCTCATCAATATGAGACGATCCGGATTGTAACAGTTTCTTTAAGGTTAGCTGTGGTGTATAAAATGATTTAAACTCAGATGGAATCTGATTTTGACGTGAACGTTTCATCACTAGAGTTATTGAGCTTCAGAATAAATACGATTGGCTCTCTCAGCTAATTCTTTACCAGACCTAAAATACACCACATGCCTAGCCGGTTTCTCAACAGTAACTCCGTGGCGAGGATTTCTAACCAGACCAGCAGCACGAGTCTTCAAACTAAAGGCGCCAAAACCGCGCACTTCAATCCTCTTACCTTTTGATAATGACTCCGCCATAAAGTTGAATAACCCACAAACTATAATGTGAGTTTCTTTTGCAGTTAATTTAGGATATAAAGTATTAATTCTTACAATAATATCATTTCTAGTGGTCATCAAATCTTCTCTAATCACGGTAAATCAAACAGTTATTTTATCGTTAGCAATATTGCATTCGAACTAATCTTAAACCAAAAACCAACAATTTAAAAAGTAACTCAATAGACTATTATTTCATCCTTAGCGCATCATTATTAATGATTTGTTAAATCTCAATTCGCTTAAAAAGATGCAATTTATAGACCTCATCAATTCAGTCATATTTTAATTACTTCAAGAGGTTATTTTATCATCAATAACCATCCAGATAATGCTATAAATCCATTTAAAATTTGCTGTTAGGATCCGTTAAAGGATTCTAATTTATGATAATTTATGAAAGTGTTGCCATAAAACCCATCAAAGGGTTTTATCGGCTTGAAACCGCTGGCCAACTACCGTTAAAGGTAGTTGGCCAATCTAAAATGCTATCGAAATTGCGCAATAACCCCATTAGAGGGGTTTATTGCCGAAATTGCTGCGAAAATGCTCTTAAATAATCCGTTATAGGATTATTTAACGGCGAAAGTGCTTTGAGAATGCTGCCCTAAAACCAGTTAAATGGTTTTATGACCACGAAACTGCTTTAATTTAACCACTATTCCGTTGGCTAATCCGTTAAAGGATTAACCAACTATCCTTGAATCTTTACCTCTATACAAATAACCAGATAAAGCTAATCGTTTATAATTATGCCTTACCTATTTTATAGTAATGAACCATGAGCTTTCAAATCTATGAGCTATCCGATAATCAATTAATAATCCCAATGGCCGCGAGTAAAATTCAAGCTGGCTTTCCTAGCCCAGCTGAAGATTATGAAGAAGAGCGCATTGACTTAGCCGACATCTTGATTACCAATAAAGCCAGTACCTACTGTGTACGCGTTAAAGGTAACTCAATGGTAGATGCGAACATCTTCAACGATGATGTTTTAGTTGTTGATAAATCACTTGAAGCATCTCACGGTAAAATTGTGATTGCCGTAGTTGATGGTGAATTCACGGTTAAAACTCTCTATCGTAAAGATGGCTTAGTAAAACTGATCCCAGCGAATTCAGAATATCCAGAAATAATACTAACTAGCGAACAAGAACTTAATATTTGGGGCATTGTTAGCTACATTATCCATAAAGCTCAATAACATATATTATGCTTATATTTTTAATATATTTTATATATGTAATCTATATATTTTTAGAAGCACATTGATTACACATACTATCTACACATTAGCAATTCTAAGATTACCAACACTTTTTAGTAAAGACTCTCAATGGCTATAGCTCTGGTAGATTGCAATAACTTCTATGCTTCTTGTGAAAGAGTATTTAACCCTAAACTTGAAGGTAAACCAATTTTAGTACTGAGCAATAATGATGGCTGTGTAATAGCACGCTCTAATGAAACCAAAGCTATGGGTATCAAAATGGGTACTCCATATTTTGAAATAAAGAATTTCTGTAAACATCATAATATCCACGTCTATAGCTCAAACTATACTCTTTACGCAGATATGAGTTCACGAGTAATGCAAACTCTCAATACTTTTGCAACACGCCAAGAGGTTTACAGTATTGACGAATCATTCTTGGATCTCTCAGGTTATCCTGATTTATCTGATTACGCTCAACTCATGCGTAAAACAATTAAACAATATACTGGTATCCCTGTAGGAATAGGAATTGGGAATACCAAGGTTCTGGCCAAGTTCGCCAACTTTCTGGCGAAGAAATACCCAAAACTTAATGGTGTCTGCAATCTTATTGAAATTGGTCCTGAACGAACCAACAAGGCTATGCAACTAACTCCTGTTGATGAATTATGGGGAGTTGGCCGCAAACTAGCACTTCAACTGAAACAAATGGGAATCAGAACAATTTATGATCTTAAGACAGCTAACGCAAAAATCCTTAGTAAAAGATTCTCAGTTAACCTCGAACGAATAATTTTAGAACTAAACAATATCCAATGCCTTAACATTGAAACCAATCTAGAACCCAATAAACAGATAATTTCATCACGAAGCTTTGGCAAAGCAGTAACAACTAGAGATGCCCTACTCTCATCACTTACATACCATTGCGAACAAATTGGTAAGAAACTAAGACGGCAGAACCTATATGCCAGGCAAATGACAGTATTTGCACATACTAACCGCTTCAAAGATGATTATTTCTCAAGCGCAGTCAACATAGTGTTTAGTAATCAAGCTACTGATAGTTTCAGATACATGACTCCAACGATAAACAAAGCCTTAGACGAAATTTATAAACCCTATATCCACTATAAAAAAGCCGGAATCATAGTTTCTGACATCATTACTCATGAATTTCAGACCATAGATCTCTTTGATAATATTAATATCACTAACGATGAACTGTTACCAACCATTGAGTCAATTAAAAAGAAATACGGTAAAAGCAGTATCAAACTAGCCTCAGAACTCCTATCCGATGATTGGAAGATGCAACGTAATTACACTTCGGCCAACTACACTACCGACATTGAGCAGATATTGGAAGTTACCTAATAAAGCTTTTATTACTAGGTCTTTGTAGATTTATTCCTGATTAATTCAACTTCAGAATCAGCCCATTCACTCTTCTTTTTTAATGCTTCGTCATCTTCATTTTTTACATGAACTCCTGCATAAATTCCACATAAGCCTATCAGGATAACTGATACGATAAATAGAATAACAGCTCCATTATTTATACAAACGCCCTTTCGTAGAAATCATATTGTTCAGCATTTGATATTGACAATTTAACTTAGAAGAACTCTATTATTATCATTTTAACTCATGATTGTACACATAACAAATATCTATTATGTATCCACAACTGTAACAATACTTAAATATCTCAGATTAACTATTCATTTATAACACTAGAATCTTTATTTTTAGCCAATAGATCATCAACCACCTTCTGCAATTCCTTTATAATTTTTTTAGCACTATCATCAAAATCTAACTCAAAATCCTTTGGAACTTGCGCAATTAATGAGTTAATTTTTTCAGCCAAATCTGGGCTAACTGGCATCATAAATTTAACTTTATCTGGCTCTTTTGCTTTCAGCATCACCATTTTTTAGACTCCTCTTTTAATCAAATTAACGGTATTTTTTACATTTATTTAAATATTTATACTTACTCTAGCACTATATTTACACTAAATTCATTTAAATTAGTACCAAATATACTCAATATATAGCACCCATAATAATAATTTTGTAACAATATTATTAATTATATTACCATAATTACTTGCTCTCAATCGCACTTTTAGTAATCTTGCCACCATTTATACCTTTATCATTTGTATTTTTATTGCTAAACCTTATGCTATTAATCTTAGGTGGCATCTTATACAAATCGTCAAGAATTTTATATGGATATTTTGTTGTATTAGTTTTTGGAAATGATGCATAATACATAGCAAACCGTTTCTGTAGTTTATTTTTAAGTACAACATAATCTTCGCGTACTCCAGCAAATCCAATCCAATGACACATGCCATAGCAAATCTGTTTGATAATCTGAAAATTATTTTTTCTTAAAGCATCATTGAAGTTTTGTAGAATGCGATTCTGTTCTTTTTCACTAATTTTAACTGTCCAAACCTCATTTTTGCTGGATACAATAATATTTTGTATCTTTATTTCACTATCTTTATTCTCAATTTTTTCTGTATTATCTGACTCATATTTCTTTTGTTTTTTCTCAAATTCATAACCTGATTTATTGATTCTAACAAATTCATAGCACTCATTAAAGCTAATTCTATGTTTTTTATCCGTAGCATCAGCATACTTTTCGCGTTCAAAGAATAGTCCTGTTTTACTCTCATTGGATCTAGCCATTAATATAAAGTGGTAAGTATCCGCCACCTTAAGTAGGTGGATAACTACCACGCTAAAGCCAGACTTAAATCGATTAAACCGCTCCTTTGGTGTCTCGTCAAGACGGTAATAATCATTTAATTTTATCAGTACATCATCTAACTTTTCTGCTGCAATTGTACCTGTTTTATAGTAGTAATATTCATTACTAAGTGCCTTCTGAATTGCACGTAAATAAGTGGTCCAATACTCATGATGTGGAATCATGATTTTAAATTTTTTTTGTGTGTTGTTTTTTTGCATGTTTTTTAAAAGCTAAAATATTGATAATAATCTGTTATGTTTCTATTTTATTATGCGTAAATCCATGATTTGCGTAAAAAATTTAGCCAAATAGGCTAGAATGTTTTTATTTTTTATTTATTTACTCTATATTTTAGCAAGTTTTGAGGGATAAGCCGGAATTATATATATGATGTTCCTATAATTTGTGAGTTGATATGGTAAAATATCGTTAGTTCAGAGTTTTTTAGAACGGTGAACTAGCCCGAAATCAATGCCACTTTATTTTGTTAAAGTGGGTATTTAGTCGGGCTGCCAACCTGACTATCTAACTCACTACCTGCACGTGTCAATGACTAACCATCATTGGCTAGACGCGCTGAAGTCGTATGCTGGGGGAAATCCTGGCTGGTACGACTACGATGGCCGCTAGGGAGCTAACCACTCCCTTTCGAGCCAATCCATGGATCACCCATCCATGTAAATCTGTCCTATAGATACGGACGATGTTGGGCGACAAGGACACGGGAGCACGAGGAAATGCGTGTGGTATTGCGGTAGAGCATACCTAGATGAGTTAGTCAAGGCTGAGGTTAATCCAAAGTACAACGAAACAAATTGAACCCTGCACAGAACGAAAGTGCGTTGAAAATAAATCGCACCTGTGGGCAGCAATGGACACAGCCACGGACGTAGGCTTTAGCACCTGAATATATTGAATAGGGTGAGGATGGAGGAGAAATCTAGAAGTCTGGGAGCGAGCGCATAACCGCCGCCTCATTGGATAGCTTAAGCGTCTTATTTTGCCTGGGTCGGCCAGGCAATGTGGAATATATTAATCATTAACGAATACTCTACAACGTGGTTACGACTGCAGTAGTGATGCCAAGAGGGTGTGTCTAGCACTCAGTAGGATGGCTTACAGCAATTCAACAAGCTCGCAAGAGCTACCTGTTACCCTGATCTATGGAACATCGTAGGGGGACGCTTGAATGTGAATTGTTGGCTAATTGGATAGTTAATAATTGTAGTAATGTGCTAACTTGGGAAACTTCCTGTCAAATGATAGCTGTAGTAGCTACGCTGTGGTGGCGATGTTATGAAGGTTTGATGATAAGGGGTGGGAGATTTGGTGAGTAGGTGTAGATACGACAAGGAGAAATCCCTGAAACTACTTAGAATAAGTGCGAAACTACGAAGCATTTGTTTGAACGAAAACCGGAAGCGTTTCGTAGATAAGGTAGGAACTTTAATAATCAAGTGGCATTGATTATCGGACGGTGGGCTTATGCCCACAACATACCTTCATCTGAATAGAGGGTGTAGACTTATCTTTTGATAGTCCAAAGGACAAAACTAGGCACACACGGCAACGTGTGCTCAAGTTGTAACAGAAGATAGGTGTATTCACCGCCAGCCGCATTAATTGCGGTCCGATC
>SSGY01000123.1 GCA_008017145.1 Neisseriales bacterium | reverse complement strand
TGACTAATGATGGTCCCGTTACTATTATTCTGGAAAGCGTTTTCTAGCTGAATAAATTACAAATGAATTTATGTAATAAATATTTAGCATCTTGCGATGCATTGTACTGTAGTGCTTACATTTATTTTAAAAATAATTTGCTTCTTGCAAAATTCCGACACCGTTCGGTGATAGCGCTATAATCCGCTCTGTATTATAGAGTTACACAAGGAGTCTTTTTGAAATCTGGCAAAGTCAGAGTTTCAAAAATGAAAAGTATATTAATTTGACATAGGGGTCATACATGTTACGAAAAATAATTCGCGCAATTATTCCAGCGCGTGGCGAAATTTTCTTCAATTTATTTGTTGAGGGCGCAGAAAACGTTCATCAAACAGCAAATATTTTTGCCAATATCATTAGTGCGAAAGACAAAGCCACAGAAACTCAACTATCCAGCGAACTACGTCAACAAAGACAAAAAGCATTGGAAATTGAGAAGAAAGTTATGGTGCAATTAAACAATCAATTTATCACTCCGCTTGATCGTGGCGATATTCAAGAACTTTCGGTATTATTATTAAAGCTAACTAAAAGAATCGTTAAAACTAATTCTAAATTACAGATTTATGCAATTGATATCAAAGCTGATGATTGCCTGATCGGTAGTGCTACTACACTACAAAATATTACTAAAGTTCTGGTTGATATTATGCATGCTTTAAAAGCAGGTAATTACCAACGCATCAGTAAAGATGAGCAACGTACCGATGAGTTTGATGAAAATGGAATTGAAGATTTACGCCGAGCAATGAAAGAAATGTATTCGGGAAATTATGATACAATGACTATCCTAAAACTAAAAGAAATTTACAAAAGTATTGAATCCGCAATTGATACCAGTGCCTCAATCGCTGATTTGGTAATGCAAATCTCTATCAAGGATATGTAACATGGCTTTATCCCTCTTTCTGGTTGCCTTAATTATTATTGCATTAGCTTTTGAATTTATCAATGGATTTCACGACACCGCCAATGTAGTAGCAACACCGATTGCTACTCGTTCTCTTTCTCCTTATCAAGCGATTATTATTGCTGCGATATTTAATTTTATTGGTGCATATTTCAGTACAGGCGTTGCTAAAACTATTACCAGTGGTTTGTTTGATTCGAGTTTCATCACACATACTTTACTGGCTGCTGCATTATTATCAGCAATTAGTTGGAATTTAATCACTTGGTGGCTAGGAATTCCATCTAGCTCATCACATGCTTTGATCGGCTCGCTAATTGGCGGGGTTTTGGTAAATGGTAGCTGGAGCGCTATCAAATGGTCGGGTTTATTTAGTAAAGTAATTTTACCGATGGTTTTATCGCCAATTGTTGCTTTCTTTGTTGCGCTAATCATTATGGTGATAGTCACATTGCTGCTGGGCAATAATACCAATCCACGTAAAACTAATAATTTTATTCGTGAAATTCAAGTTCTATCTTCAAGCTTGCTGGCATTTAGCCACGGCTCAAATGATTCACAGAAAACTATGGCAGTAATTACACTAGCTTTATTTAGTTTTGGTTTAGTTAGCTCGACTAGCGTTATTCCAGGTTGGGTAGTTATTATCTGTGCAATTGCTATGGCAGGTGGAACACTTGCTGGAGGAATGAAAATTATTAAAACCTTAAGTAGTCGTTTAGCCAAACTAAAACCAGCTAATGGATTTTCGGCAGAATTAAGCTCGGGAGCATTGATTTTGGCCGCGTCTCACTTTGGATTGCCAGTTAGTACTACTCAAGCTGCATCTGGTTCGATTATGGGTGCAGGCTATAATGGACGTGGTATCAATTGGATTGTAGTGCGTTCAATGGTTACTGCTTGGTTCTTGACTTTACCAATCACCGCCTTAATTTCAGCTGGTGTTTATAAATTGATCTTATTTTTTGTTTAAGTTGAAATGATGGAGACGAATACTTTTTGAGTAAGTCGAAAAAAGTTGAAGATCGCAAAGGCATTGCGCCGTATCTATATCATCATTATAAGAACTCCACTATTCGTAGCTTAATTGTTAAACAGTACGGTAGAATGTTGTTGATTAAACTTGCTTCTGCTCGCTACACAGTGATGCATGAACAAGGCTTGGGAAATCCTGAAGTAGAAGTAATTTATAAAGATGAAATCGAAGATAAATTGCCTCGTTATTTCTTTAGTAAATTAGAGGCTAAAGCCTATATTATTGATATTTGTTCCGGTAAGAATCATGATTTCCTGATTTAGATTGAAATTTTGGTTAATTTTTTTGGAAAAGAGAAGATATGAGAAAAATTCTTTTAAGCCTTGGTTTAGGAGTAGCTGCTGCAATGAGTTTTGCTAATGATTATCCGATTATTGCCGGAGTTCCGCACGCAAGTAATGAATCTTATGTTGAAGTCTATGCGCATCGTGGTGCACGGAGCTTCTCTCCTGAAAATACGCTACCTGCATACAAAACTGGTCTGGCAGTCGGAACGGACTGGGTTGATATGGATATTGGTATTACTAAAGATGGCGTGATTCTAATTGACCATGATATCTGGCTTAATCCTGATATTTTACGCAAAGATGGTAAGTTTTGGGCAAATAGTAAGCAAGAGTTTTATAAACAGCTAGAAAGTGCGCCAGGTGGAATTGACAAAAATATTCAACCATATCTGGTTAAAAATCTTACAGTTACACAATTGCAGCAGTACGACGCAGGGATGTTAAACCCGAATAGTCCGTACGCAAAATATTTCCCTGTACAATATCCAGTAAATGGTACACCAATGCCAACTTTACAAGAGATAATTGATTATGTTAATTATACCACTAACAAAAAAGTTAACTTCCAAATTGAAATTAAGAACGACCCAACCCATCCTAAATGGACGGTCTCTGATCATGAATTTGCCAAAAAAGTTAATGACATTTTAGTTAAAAATGATTTGGTTGACCGCGCTGAGATTCAGTCTTTTGACTGGAAGCCATTATACGAGCTGCATAAACTAAATCCTAAAGTTAAATTAGCCTTTTTGGTTGGCGGCGATGATATTGAGCGGATGCATTCTAAAGATGCCAAAGAGGCAGGGTTGTGGAGTGGTGGTAAATTATTGAAGAACTATAATAACTCAATTCCGCAAATGATCAAAGCTCTTGGCGGCTCTTGCTATGAACCACAGGATACAGCTTTAACTAAAGAAGATCTTGATGAAGCACATAAATTAGGCTTGAAAGTAGTGGTATGGACTTGGCCAGAAAATTCAGGTGCGGCATTTGACCCTGTTTTAGTTGATAAATTAATCAAATGGGGCGTAGATGGAATAATTACTGACGACCCAGCGCAGCTTAATTCGATGTTAGCTGCGCGCGGGCTACCAGTACCGCAAAATTACGGTGTTTTAAGTAAATAATTTACGATATACTTGATCGCCATCACGGGCATAATTATTAAAAAATCCGGTGTACCATTGATTAAATGATATGCCGTGTGCCCGTGATTCTTCTATATCTGCCAAGCTATCAATTCCACCACTACGGATAATATGAAATTCGTGATTCGGTTTAAATTTATTTAATAAATCAGCAGCTTCGGCACATAGTTGTAATGATTTATTTTTTAGTGGTAAGCCACTCACTCCACCACCAAAATTTTGTGTAAAATAATCAAATAGTTGTACATCTTTGACATCAAGCTGTGGCTTAATATTTGCATAGTCGATTGACGTATTTCCTAGATTAATTCCATCAAATTTGAGTCGAATTAATTCCTCCAAAATCGGAGCTAACCCATCAAGAGTTAAATCAGTAGACAGTTTTACGACTACCGGAAGTTTACGGGTACGCTTATCCAAAAACTCTCGTGCTATAATTTGTAAGCGCGGAATAATACTACCACCACCGATTTTGATATTCGGGCAAGATTCGTTTATCTCAATAAAATCAATTTGTGGATGATTATGATACATCCATAGACTTTCAATCAGTTTGGCTAAACCTTCATTCTCAGCATAATCAGGTGAACGCATTACACTCCAGCCAATCGGGCAACCTTTGATTTTATTAGTCGTGATGTTTATTTGTGATAGAACTTGATCGCCTAAATTAGGTAGCCCAAGAAAATTAATCGCCGATTTTGAATTATACAAACTAATAAATGGTAATGCAATTCCATTTTTCAGATTACCTGTTCGGACATTTGCAGTGCTCGTGCCACCAATATATGCGCCAGCACCTAAAGCGGCAACAGTGTCATAGCCTTCGCCATTTTTAAACATCCCTGCGGAATTAGACAGCGGCGCGCGAAACTCAATTCCCCACATACTTGTTGTATGTTTTGGCTGAGGGATAATGCTCTCTTTGGGGTGATGTTGGTTAAAATTGTACATGAACTGCTGTCTGCCCCATGAAGCAAGACGGATTTGCCAAGGCGCTGGTAACTGAGAAATCACTGGTAAAAGCCAATGGTAGACTTTACTTTGAAATTGCGGATTTATGATAGACCTCTTCTAGAAACGTATTATTTTACAACAAGCATTTATCGGATATTCACTTTAATAAATTCAGTCAGAATCAAAATTCAGATAGATAGTGTCGTCAAATTATTTTGCTCCACAAGAAGATACATCTAATTTGTACTGCTGCTAAATATGATGACGCTCTTTTTGCATATCGAGTTGCTATCCCGCGCCATTCTTTTAAATCCAAAAAAGCATTTTCCACAAGATGCCTCAATTTATACAAATTCCTATCGTATTTCCGCAATACCTTACGATTTTTCTTCGGTGGTATTACTGATTCCATACCCAGTTCATTTGCAGAGTCTATAATTTCATTACTATCATATCCTCTATCTGCCAATAGATAATCCGCATCAAAGCCAGCAATTAATTCTTCCGCCTTTGTACAATCAGCAGTGGTACCTTCTGTAACAATAACTCTGACCGGCATACCATGCGCATCCACGGCCAGATGTATCTTTGTATTGAGCCCCCTTTTGTGCGACCCATAGCTTCATTTCCTCCAATAGCGCCTGCTGCATGTTGATGTACCTTTACATGGCTGGCATCTATCATTAACCATTCAAAATCTGGTTCCTCAATCATCTCATTAAGAATATCTTCCCATGAGCCTCTATCACGCCAACGACAGAACCGGCGATGAGTATTTTTCCAATCTCCGTAACTTTCCGGTAAATCTCGCCATGGTGCCCCAGTTCGCAGAATCCACATCACTGCATTGATGAACCTGCGATTATCATCACCATTTCTTCCAACCTTACCTTTTGTTCCTGATAATAACGGTTCTATTTTATTCCACAATTTGTCTGACATATCATGACGGTGTTGCAACTCTGACACTTGTATAGTTCCAGTGAAAAATTTAATTCCCAAGATTTTATCAAATATTCAGTTAATTGACGACACTATCTAG
>SSGY01000089.1 GCA_008017145.1 Neisseriales bacterium | reverse complement strand
ATTATCGGCAAAAGTGGCGTTGGTAAAAGCGAACTGGGATTAGAACTAATTGACCGTGGACACCGCCTGATTTGTGACGATCTGGTTGCTGGACAACTAACGGATAACCAAGTTATCCTAAGTGCACCACAAGAATTTGGACGTGGCTTTATTGAAGTACGTGGAATTGGTTTTATTGATTTAGCACGCTTTTATGGTAGTCATACCATCTGTACTAGCAAAGAATTGTTCTTGGTAATACAGTTAGTTGATAATGATATGCTCAATATTGTTAACCAAGATCGTTTACATCAGCTTATTGGTGAAATTGAAATCCTCGGCTTAAAATTTCCGCATTATAAATTACCAATTGGTGCAAACCGAAACTTACCCGTTTTGGTTGAATTAATTGTAAAATATGCTATTGAACGAACTAAAGGCTATGACTCTCATCAGGCTTTTATTGATCAACAATCTAATTTTATGCAACAAGGTAGTGAATAAGTGCAAATAATTTTAGTTAGTGGGCTCTCTGGTGCAGGTAAATCAACCGCCTTAAGGATTTTAGAAGATAGTGGCTATTATTGTGTCGACAATTTGCCATTAACGATGCTTGAACAATTAGCACAAATTTATCGCCAATATGGTTATGAGAAAATCGCAGTTGGTGTTGATACTCGTACCAGCCCGTTGCTTGATCAATTACCAAAATCACTCAAAGTTCTCAAAAATAATGGCATTGATTTGCGGGTTATATTTCTGGATGCAAATAATAATTGCTTAGTTATGCGTTACTCTGAAACCAGACGCAAACATCCGTTAGCTGCTCCCGAACGAACTATTGAAGATTGTATTAATATTGAGCGTGATTTATTGGCGGATATTAGCCAAATTGCCCATCGCATTGACACGAGTAACCTCTCAGCCAATGCGCTACGTAAGTTTATCAAAGAATTTGTTGATGCTGATTTTAATCAACTGAACATTATCGTCCAATCATTTGGTTTTAAATACGGGCTACCAATTGATTCGGACTTTGTTTTTGATGTCCGTTGCCTGCCTAATCCGCACTATGATAAAACCATCCGCGATTTTAATGGTACAGAAACTCCGATAATTGAGTTTTTGCGCAAAGAACCAGCGGTACAAAATATGTTAAATGATATTTACACCATGACTAGCAAATGGTTTGATGAATTTAGCCGTGATAATCGTAATTATTTGACTATTGCGATTGGTTGTACTGGCGGAAAGCACCGCTCAGTTTATCTTGCCAGCGTACTTAGTGAGTTAATTAAGCGCAACTTTGCGTTTAATGTGATTACACGCCACCGTCAGTTGACGATTCAAGAGTTTAAATAAATAAAAAATCCAGATTACAATGATCTGGATTCTTTATTTAATCTAACGCGGCTTTTATTTTTCGCACCTGATTAGTTAAATCAGCAAAAGTCGCAAAGCTAATTGTCTGCTTAGCATCTGAAATTGATTTATCTGGATCAGGGTGCATTTCAACCAATATTCCATGCGCACCAGCAGCGACTGAAGCACGTGCCATTGGCAATACCAGCGAACGAACACCAGTTCCATGACTCGGATCAGCTATCACGGGCAAATGAGTTAACTGTTGCAACGCCGGAATTGCATTAAGATCCAAAGTATTACGGGTAAAAGTTTCAATCGTGCGAATCCCACGCTCACACAAAATTACATTTGGATTACCCGCAAGCATAATATACTCTGCTGCCATCAGTAACTCATGGTAAGTTGAAGCAAAACCACGTTTTAACAATACTGGAGTTTTTATTTTACCTAATTCAGTAAGCAGTGCGTAATTTTGCATATTGCGCGCACCAATTTGAATAACATCCAAATATTTCACCGCCTCAGGTAACTGACTGGCATCCATTACCTCAGAAACACTTAGCAAACCGTATTTAGCACTAATTTCAGCGATCAGTTGCAACCCAGGTACACCCATCCCCTGAAACTCATATGGTGAAGTACGCGGCTTATATGCCCCTCCCCGTAGCGCTTGAGCGCCATGTTCTTTAGCTACTTTAGCACAAGCTTCTAATTGTTCGCGCGATTCAATTGAACATGGTCCAGCAATAATAAATAAATCTTTACCACCGATTTCTACATCTTTGATCTTAATAATCGTATCACTCGGTTTAGTCTGACGGCTGGCAAGCTTAAAATTACTGGTTAAAGGATGAACTTTCGCCACATTAGGTAACTTAGCAAAATCTTCAGTTACCACCCATGAATCAATGCCACCGATCACTGCCAAAATATTGGCATCGCTTTCAACTACCCGAAACCCCATAGTTTCCAAACGTTCAATCAATGCCTGTTTGTCCAGATAATTGGTATTATTTTTTAATTCAAGCAACATGGTAGAGATCCTTAGTAAGCGCCGTTAATTGATCTGGAGTAATTTGATTCGCCAATTGTTTAACTAAATACGAACCAACCACGCAACCATCAGCAAGCGCCAAAATTTGCTCAACCATAGCCGAATTAGCAATCCCAAATCCAACCGCAACAGGTAATTGACTAGCTTCACGAATCGCAGCAATTTGCGCTGGTAGATCAGATGGTAAACCATCGCGCGTTCCTGTTGTTCCCTTTTGGCAAGCATAATAAACAAAGCCTTGATCTAAACCAGCCAAAACGGTTTTCATTCGTGCTTTACTGGTTGAAGGAGCAATCACATTGATCGGTGCAAGCCCTAGATATTTACAAACATAACGATAGTTAGCTGATTCTTCATATGGTAAATCAACAATCAATACCCCATCAGCCCCAGCTTGTTTAGCACGAGTTAAAAAGCCAGCTAAATCATCTTGAATCGGATTATAATAGGTAAATAAAATCATTGCAACTTCGCTTTTAGCACGAATTTTAGCTACAATTTCCAAACTACTTTCAACCGTAGTCTTAGCCGCCAGTGCACGTTCCATCGCCGCCTGAATCACCGGACCATCAGCAACCGGGTCAGAATAAGGAATTCCAACCTCAAGTAAATTAACTCCACCTTGAACCAGCGCTAAAAAATAAGCAGCACTTTGTTCTACTCCACCACCATCACCAGCGGTTAGATATGCAATTTTAGCTTTATTGGCAAAAGCATTTTTAATGCGCGACATGAATCAATCCTCTTTCTAGTAAACCCGGTAAATCTTTATCACCGCGGCCTGATAAATTAACTAATACTTTACAATCGCTAGGTAAATCTTTGGCAATGCGAATCAAATACGCCAGCGCATGTGAAGATTCTAATGCCGGAATAATCCCTTCACTTGAAGTCAGCAACTGAAAGGCGTACAATGCTTCCTGATCAGATGCCACGTCATAAGTAGCCCGACCTGTTGCAAATAAATCCGAATGCTGTGGTCCAACCGCAGCATAATCCAAGCCCGCTGATACCGAGTGAGTATCGGCAATCTGCCCATCTTGGGTTTGCAATACGTAAGTACGATTACCATGTAAGACACCTAAACGCCCAGATTGAAAACGTGCAGCATTCTCACCTACGCCAGTACCATTGCCACCTGCTTCAACACCAATCAACTGCACATTTTCATCAGCTAGAAATCCTTGGAAGATACCAATGGCATTTGAACCACCACCAACACAGGCAATCACGATATCTGGATTAGTACCAGCTTGTTCATTAAATTGTGCTATTGCTTCGCGTCCAATTACGGCCTGAAATTGTGCACATAATTGTGGGAATGGATATGGACCAAGCGCAGTACCTAAGCAATAATGAGTATTTTCATAACTAGAAGCCCAATCACGCAAAGCTTCGTTAACCGCATCTTTTAATGTAGCACTGCCATCGCTAACTGGGACAACTTTAGCACCCAGTAAACGCATTTTTGCCACATTTGGTGCTTGACGTTCAACATCAACCTGCCCCATGTAAATTACACATTCAATCCCAAGCATTGCACAGGCGGTTGCCGTTGCTACTCCATGCTGTCCTGCACCTGTCTCAGCAATAATTCTGGTCTTACCCATCTTTTGAGCAAGTAAACATTGTCCTAGTGCATTATTAATTTTATGGGCACCAGTATGAGTTAAATCTTCTCGTTTCAAATAAACATGTTGTAAGCCTATTGCTTTAGCAAAATTGCTGACTTTAGTCAATGCAGTTGGACGACCGACATAGTTTTTTAATAACCCAAGAAATTCACTCTGAAATTCTTGACTAGGCACTATAGTCTTAAATGCATCAATCAAATCGTGCAATGGGTCAATCAATAGTTCTGGTACGTACATACCACCGTATGCACCATAATAAGTTGGACGGACTAATGCCAAAAATTCACGAATCTTAGCAAAATCTTTAACACCACGTGTACTTTCAACTCCAGATGACAAATCAACTCCATGTGGTTGATGTTGTTCGATTTGTTCTAGCACATTATCTTTATCAATTCCACCTGCGATAAAATATCTAAAGTTTGTCATCTCAGGAGTAAACTTCTCATATAGAATAAAATCTTTTGCTGGATTTAATTCTGCTGGTAATGGCTTACCATCTGCAACATAAATAATAGGTTTATTAACAAATTGTCCTACACCACTTCTGGGCGCATCACCATGTAATTGAATTACATCCAAGTCAAGCTGTGCATCAATTGTAGCAATTTGCTCTGGTGTTTCATCAAAAAAGACCCCTACTACCTTGGTTGGGTAATCTTTAACTACGTCACAAATTGCTTTTGCTGTAGCTACATTTATTTGACGCGGGGAGTGCGCAGTAAATAGTAGACCAATATAATCAACTCCACTTGCTGCTACTTTGTGTGCCATTTCTGGCGTGGTTATCCCACAAATTTTTACTAACATTTACTAACTCATTTCGTATCTATAAATTATTTAATTTCTAATAATGATAAATCTAAACCACCATCCACACTCGGTGGACACCATAAATAGCTAGTATTCAAAATTTTAGAAAATTTAAACACTCCATCGTGAATATTATCATCGATTCCTAACATGCTCGCCATTTGCAAATTAAACGCACGGAATGAGTGTCCAAACGCCGAAAACATCAAACCACCATTCAATTGATCATCTGACCATGGCATAGATTTTCTGAGTAATTCTGCTTCGGGAGTAAAGTTTTCTTTTGCAGATTTTTTTACATGCGCCGACTCTGGCAAATCATCTAATTGATGCGAATCATCCATACTTCTTCCGATGCAAGCTTCTTTGGTTGCCTGTGGTGCTCTCTCTAGCCATGCAAAATCATGTTGCCATTGCTGCAAAACCCAAAAACTAGAGCCATCATCAGCAATTGCCACTGGTAGCATATCATCACCCTGTGGGTTTTCAATACCATCTTCAAAATCCGATAAATCAAAATTCTTACGATATGCATATGATGCGACTGTTTTTTGTAATGCAAATGTACCATCTAGCAAGTTTCTTAATTTCAATGCGTGATGAAATAGTTTACCTTTATCATCATTCTTTAGCCAAATAGCTAAATCAAATCCTGCTTCATCACTCATAAGTGGTGAATTAAATTGATGTTGTTCATATTTATCAACTTTAGGAAAATATGTCATCATCTTGTTGCCAAATCCAACTACGACATGCGACTCATCAACTACTTTACTTAATGTAGTCAGTACATCCAATAATTTGGTAGTATCAGCAAGATTAAATAGCAAAAACATCTCTGATGATGTATTCTCTTCAATAATTCCAGTTTGATATTTTTTCATTTTTACAACCTATTTAAAATAAATATAATAATCTTACTCAACCACACCAAAACAACTAATAATGATGAGATGAAAACAGCACATGAGGCAACATCTTTGGCAATTTTAGATAAATCATGCTGTTCAATGGAAATGCGATCAATAGTTGCCTCGATTGCTGTATTGACTAGTTCAATTATTAATAATAAAAACATCGACATGATCAATATAATAAACTCTACCCATGTCGCACTGATGAAGCATGCGATAGGAACAGATACTATTAATAATAATATCTCCAATCTTATAGCCGCTTCATTTCTATAAGCATATTTTAATCCATCTATAGCAAATAATAATGCATTTAAATACGTGCGTTTTCCATTCGGATAATTTGGATTTATTTTTACTAATTTTCTACTCACCTTATCTCCTCATTAGGTAAAGATAAAACATCTTGTAATTTTTCGTCACCATCATATGCATTTATCTGGTTTAAGCTACATTTAACCTTAGATAGTGGATTACATTTTTTAGGTATAAGATTGTCTTCTACTCCTATCCATGTAGCAAACATACTTATAAAATTCATTGCACTATACATGCCGTTATCAATGATGTGCTGTTTTGAATTATAATAAGTAATAAATAATGGGACATTATAATCTTGTTGTGCTCCCGCAGAATGAATCATTGTTGCGTTACTGGTTCCTGCATCTAACATTCTTAAGCCATGACCGGAAAAATACATCAATGTCCATTTTTTATGATTACTATCTAACGTACTAACAACGTTTTTCAAGAATAAATCGGTGTTGAAAATACTTTTCACATAGCATGAAAGTTTTTTTGATACATACCAATCATCATATTGACCATTGGTTCTATCACAAAAGTCAGGATGTGATCCCATTAAATGTAATACTATCAATTTTTTCTTATTACTCGTATTGGATAATGCAGATTCCAGATGTGGTAACAGCTGCATATCGCTTATATTTTTCTCCGTATAGTCAACAGTACTAGAAAAATAACTGCTATCAGCACGTTTACCAATAAATGCAACATTTAAATCATATTGACCATAAGTACCTTGATTTGAAATCCAATATGTATTGAAATTAGCACTCTTAGCTAAAGTAATGATTGTATTATTATATTCAACTTTATTTTGTACTCTTTCTAAACAAAGAGAATGTGGTACTGAAATAAAGGTATTTGGTCCAGAAGAATAATATTTTGAATATAGCGTCCCCATCGCATTATCCATAAATGGAGTGTTATTCAAATTAAAACCGTAGGCATGTAAAAAATCTTTACGTGCACTTTCTCCTAAAACAATTACAAATGTATCGTAGTTTGTCTCTTTTATAACAGGCTTCCAATCACTTGGCTTCTTAAGGTCATCACTCATTTGTCTCTGTAGACTCGACGCCTGATTGTATAAGAAATTAATATTATCAAAGAAAAAAGCACTTGGGAAAAAAATCAAACGTTCTTTTTTATGAATGGATATGATTGTTGCTAAAATAAAAAAAACAACCACAATAAACCACGTTACATGAGTGATTTTACTTCGTAAATAGCGTAATTTAATTCTCTGAACAAATATCGTTAAAAAGCACAGGACTAATGAAAGACCAAAATAAATTACGGGTATATTTTGTAGAAATTCTATTGATTCTGTTTTATTTGTTGCTAGAATAGAAATCATCATCCCCAATGATAATGTACCATAAACAAATCTAATAGGAATATAGACCGACGCCATAATACCCAAAAATATAACAAAACCTCTAAATATAATATGGTTATAAATATTTAATAAATAAAATATTAAAACAGTTATAATCGTATATCCAGGATATAACATACCCGTAAATGAAAAATCTATTGCACAAGAAAATAAAACTATAAAAAATAACTTTATTAAATTCTTAGTCATGTTTTTTCTTAAATAACTACTAACAATCTTAAACATTTGACATTACTTACCAAAAAATTCAGCAGGATTAGCCAACCGCGATAGAGCTTCACCAACTAAAACACCATCATAACCAAGCGCAATCGCACGCAAAGCATCATCACGAGTTTTAAGACCAGATTCGGCAACTTTTACTCGATCAGCGGGGATTAATTTAATTAGCTCTGCAAATTGTTCAGGATGCATTGAGAAGTCATTCAAATCACGCTGATTAACTCCAATTACATCTGCATCAGCTGCTAATGCAATTTCCAATTCACTTGGATTATGTACTTCTACTAATACCTCTAAACCAAAACTATGGGCAATTTTTGCCATTTCAAAAGTCTTTTCTTTCAGCACATGCACAATCAGCAGAATCACATCCGCACCATTAGCTGCTGCTTCTGCAATTTGTGGTGGAGTTAACATAAAGTCCTTGCACAACACGGGTACAGGAATATCTTTAAGTCCATCTGTTACACGCTTTAAATCTGCCATTGAACCATTAAAACCAGCATCTGTTAGCACTGAAATTGCCGCTGCCCCATATGAAACGTATTCCAAAGCGCGGTTTAAAGGATCCCCTATTTCAGCGATGTGACCAGCTGAAGGCGAAGCGCGTTTGATCTCACTAATTACTGCAAAATCTTTACTGCGAATCGAATCTTTCATACTCTTGCGTTTAACTGGGGCTTGATATTTGCGTTGAACAATTTGTTGCAATTTATTCAGTTTAACAATATCACCCTGAGCCAAACGTCGTTGTGCCAATTCAACTCCACTAACTATACTGTCAGCTTTACCATACACCCACAAAGCCGCACCTGCATTCAGTACTAAACTATCACTAATACCTGTTGGTGTACCATTAAGAGTTTTAATTAACATTTGTGCATTGTACATTCTATCCCCACCAGCCAAATCAACCAGTTCAGATTGGGATAAACCAAGCTCCTGCAAATTAATATTAATATCTTCAATGCCATCGCGGGTAACTAATTTAGCTTGTAAATTATCTAAGGTACTTAATTCATCTAAACCATTACCATGAAAAACTAACGATTTAGTTGTACCAAGTTTATACAAAGCTTCAGCAATTACAGGAACATACTTAGCTTTATAAACACCAAGGATTAAGTGTTCACGTCCAGCTGGATTTAATAATGGTCCCATTAGATTAAAAATAGTTGGTGTTGCTAATTTCTTGCGTACATCATTTAATTTACGTAATACCGGGTAAAAATTAGGTGCAAATAAAAATGCAAATTGATTATTACTTAAAGTTTGTTTAACCTCATCATCACTAAGATTTAGATTAAAACCCAGTTCGGCTAATACATCTGCGGAACCACATTTAGATGATACGGCACGATTACCATGTTTTACGACAGGTACGCCACAAGCTGCTACCAATAATGAACCACCAGTTGAAATATTTAATGTACCAGCTTTATCACCACCTGTACCTACGATATCGACAAATGGAATCGTATTCTTTATTTGGCGTCCATTTTCAGTTAAAGCACGATGAAAACCGATTAATTCATCAGCAGTTTCGCCCTTAGCATGCAATAAACTTAAAAACTGCCCTGCTAAAATTGGTTCAACATCACCAAGCAATGCCGTCGCAGCTAAATAAGCTTCTTCAATACTTAAATTGTTCCCATCGGCTAATGATTGTATATATTTATTTAAACTCATAAAATAACTTTCTTACAGACTATTTTTTAAACATTGATCAGTTTTGGCAAAATCTGAAACTTCATTGATAACTCTTGCAGTATTCAACAAAATTATTTACTATTTGTTGACCTTCTGGTGTCAAAATTGATTCTGGATGAAATTGAACCCCAAAAATCGGATATTCGCGATGTGCCAATGCCATGATATTACCTTCAACATCCTCAGCTTCTACTGACAACACACTGGGTAAATCAAATTTTTTGACTACTAATGAATGATAACGCGCAGCTGTAAATGGCAAATGTACTTGTTTAAATAATACCCCACGATTATGAAAAATCAAACTAGGTTTGCCATGTAAAACACGATCAGCCAAATCTACCGTACCACCAAATGCAGCAACAATAGCTTGATGACCTAAGCACACACCAAAAATCGGATATTTATGCCCCAGCTGCTGGATCACTTCAACACAGATTCCTGCTTGTTTCGGATGACCTGGTCCTGGTGATAACACAACCCCTTGCAAATTGTCTAATTGCTCAATTTCAGAAAGTGTAATTGCATCGTTGCGCACTACCTGTACTTCCGCACCAGCAATAACCAATGCTTGATAGAGATTATAGGTAAAGCTATCATAATTATCAATTAGTAAAATCATAATCCACCTCCCATTGCCAATTCGATACTTGCCATTGCTCCACGCGCTTTGAGATAAGTTTCTTCGACTTCTTTTTCTGGCACTGAATCGTAGACAATTCCAGCACCAACCCGTAGTTCAATTTGTTTGTTTTGGATAAACATCGTGCGAATCGCAATTGCTGCAGTTAAACTTCCGGTTTCATCCAGCATCAGTACTGCACCACCATATAAACCACGCCGCGTCATTTCCAGCTCATCAATAATTCCCATGGCGCGAATTTTAGGTGCTCCGGATAGCGTTCCGGCTGGTAAAACTGATTTTAGAACATCAAATTGATTGTATTTAGGATCGATTTGCCCTACCACATGCGATACAATATGACTCACATGAGAGTAAGTTTTAACATTTTTAAATTTAGTCACAGTAACCGTGCCTGCTTTGGCAACTGCACCAACATCATTACGCGCCAGATCAACTAGCATAATATGCTCAGCTGTTTCTTTCGGATCAGCCAATAGCAGATTAATATCATCGCCTTTTTTACAAGTTCCGGCAATTGGTACCGTTTCAATCACACCATCCTTCACACCTACCAGTAGTTCTGGAGATGCACCCGCAATGGCAAACTCCTCTTCTTCAAACAGGTATAAATAAGGTGTTGGATTTAATTTGCGTAGCGCACGGTAGAGCGCAAAAGGAGGAATGTCCAAGTCCGCAATAAAAGTTCGCGACAATACCACCTGAAAAATATCACCCTGACGAATGTATTCTTTAGCACGAACTACTTTTTGCATATACTCTTCATCACTTACATCTGACACTAGCTCAACTTTAGCCTGTTTTACAAATGTCGGAGCAGAAGTTATCGTGAATAATTTTTGGACAATTTCATCAATCTCGGCATCGCTACCTTCATGGTTGATGATTAATTTTTGGGCCTGATGATCAAAACAAATAACAGTTTTATATAATCTAAAGAAAAAATCTGGCACAGCTTTAGGTGGATGACGGTCTGGCAAGCGTTCTTTAACTCTTACTCCATCATAGGTAATAAAACCAAAAGCTTTGCGTCCGTGAGTAAACTCAGGTAATAAGCTGTAAGGATCAACCTGATGAGAAGTAGTCGTACCATCATACTCAATCGTAACATCACAGGCGGTAGAGCGGAGTGTTGCCAGTGGATTAATCCCGATAAAAGAATATTTGCCATATCCTTCATCGTAAGCTGATTCCATCATTGCTGCCCCAACACCACCAATCGTGGTATAGGCTAAAATTGGTGTTAAACTGTCATATGCCAGCTGTCTAACCCGCGGGTTTATTTGGCTAAATTTTTGTTGTAAATCTGAATTATTGAATAGACTCATTGTGTGGATTCCTTAAAGTGCGAAAATTATAACATATACTGCACGAGTACATCTAGCTGCAAAAGCTTTGTAATGCAGCTAATTAGATAACTTTAATTAGCTTCGCCACAATAAGGAATATAGATGATATAAAAACATTTTGACCTCGGTAAATTTTGTCATGACGTAATGATACATCATTACATTAACTTTGTCAAATAAAATTCCTCAGCTTACAAATTCAAGAGTAAATAATTATCAAGAAAAACTATATAACGTCATTGCAAAAATAAATCCTGTAGTCAATAAAATAAACAATGATTTAAATATCAAATTATCTCCATATCTAATTGGTTTTAAATCTGTTTTTGCAAACAAAAATGCATTAACCGGAATCATAATTACGACAATATACATCAGAAGATAAATATATTCGATATACATAATCTCAGAAGTTAGTTTATTACGTAGACTTACATGGGTAAATACAATCGTAAACAAAACTCCGCTACAAGAGCTAATTATTGAAGAAAGTTTAAATTCAATAAATTTGTTCTTATGCTTACTTATCGTTAACAGTACCATAAACAAAATTAAAATAATCACGACTGGTGGCGTAATGGTTGTAATTATCGCATCACCAATAGTTGAATTTATAATCATATTAAAAGTTAACGCAGGTAAATGTACTGTAGCATAACTATCAACTTCATCAATCATTCGTGAATCGTCATTGGTAAAAGTGAAGAAACTACCTTTAATCAACCATCCCGGCACAATAATATTAGGACTTACCCCGTAATTAGCATTAATATCGCTTAATCCATTGTAGTAACTGAAATTAGGTGTAAAAATTACTTGTTGACTACTATTTAGTGGACTAATCGAAAGCCAAATCTTGCCATGATTAAACGGAAAATCTTTATAATCAAAATTTTCACGAATCTTTGTTTGAAACGACCAAATTAATAAATGTGAATTATTAGTATAACTATCGGAAATTAGTTTAATTTGACTATCAAATGCATTATTAAATTTAATTCCATACTGTATTCCTGACTCTATTGGATAGCTCTGCATGATAGTGCCAGTTAATTGCAGATTATACGAGGTAAGAAATTCGGCAGTATCAACCATGATAGCGGTAGGAATTTGAGTAATCTCACCAAGATTTTTTAAGCTTGCTTCTTTTTGATATTTCTTTATAGCAGTTTGCAAGATATGATCAGAAGTTATTGTTTGGGAGGCATCAACAAAATATAGGTTCCGCGAAACATTCCAAGTATAAACCGTTGCAGTTAAAAAACATAGCGAAACAAACGCCGTTGCTACCCAATATAATTTATACTGATTCCTAGCTCTCATTTGCCTGATAATAAGCATCAAACCTAGACAAATAATAATCAAAGTTATACTGGCAATTTTGATCATCAAATCAGAATTATCTGTCGTTCGACTCAATAACTCCAAATCTTGCGGATTAAATTTAGCAAGAATCAACCATGGAGCATTTTTTAAATGCTGATAAATAGCATAAGTCTCAATATCTTGCTGATTAACTACATTATGACATAATGATAAGCATGGTTTAGTTTTGTTATAGTTGAAGATTTGTCGATCAATTAGGCTATCATTGTCACGCCCCTGAGTGAAACTAGCTCGTGTTACAATTTTTTCCGAATTAGCACTATAAACATAGTAACCGTCATCAGAAATCACCGTTGTAAATTTTTCTCCAATATTCTTCGCGATTAGATTAACTAATCCTTTTAAGTCAATATCTAAAACTATCAAACCTTCAGCTTGATGCGTTTCTGAATTATAAAAAGTTGTAATATAGCTAATGACATATTGTTTTAAATTTTTATCGTAATATGGCCTGCTCCAACGCTTAGGATGTTGCTTTGATTTGCTTAACCAGCGAACTTCATCATCACGAGTCTTATTATATCTTTTATTAACCAAGTAATAATTTTGTAATTCCCAATACAAGCGATGATGTTTAATATTTTCATCCTGATCAAGGAAGATAACGCCAACCCCTAAGATGCTACTATAGTTAACTTTTAAATCATGATTGATTATTTGCCCTAAATCTCTAGCCTTA
Organism: Neisseriales bacterium; assembly: GCA_008017145.1. The sequence continues at coordinate 7,352 of SSGY01000089.1, read as the reverse complement.
ATCTCATGAGTAGAAATTTGATTAGCATAACCGTCCATATGTTGTGTAATATTGCCAATTTTTTGGTCCAATGATGAACTGGTAATAACAAGTAATTCACTCTGTTGCTTTTTAATCTGCAACATATCATTATCACGGAAGTGTTGAAGCTCAACCAATGAATAAATTAAACCAAAAATACTTATCACTAGTAGTATACTGATGATCAAATATAACGGGAGTTTGGTTTTATTAATATTAATTTGTCACTCTCCAATAAACTCATTTAATTTTAAGAATAATCATTATTATAACGCCTGACCAAAGTTAAGCACCATAAAAAAATAGCCACGAATTTAATTGTAACATTTGTACTCAATCAAATTAATGGCTATGATTATCTCAAGAATCAACTCAAATAGCTAGATTATCAAAAATCACCAACGCTATTAGATTGAATAAAATTAATCTTTCTTGCGACCTTCAAAAGGATTATCGCTATTTTTATATTCAATTCGTAATGGTGTCCCAGTTAGTTCAAATACTTTGCGGAAAGAGCGTTCTAAATACTTAGTATACGCTTGTTGCACAGACTGTAAACTATTACCATGAATAATAACAATCGGCGGATTAGAACCACCCTGATGGGCATAACGCATTTTCGGACGGAAGTTCCCCTTATGTGTTGGAGGCTGACGGTTAACCGCTTCTTTTAACACACGAGTTAATTTCGGTGTAGCTAATTTAATAAATGCAGAATGATAGGCGGCATCAATCGAATTTAATAATTCGCTAATCCCTTTTTTGTATAATGCTGAAATATAAGTATATTTAGCAAAATCCAAAAAGTGTAATTTGGTTTTTAAATCATCTTTAATCGTAGTTCTTTGTTCATCATTCAAATGATCCCATTTATTAACTGCCACTACAATTGACTTACCAGCTTCGAGCGCATAGCCAACAATAGTTGCATCTTGTTCGGCGATATCCAAATGTGCATCCAGCACCAATACCACCACATGAGCTTCACTAATTGCCTGAATCGCTTTGAGAACAGAGAATTTTTCTAGCTTATCAGTAACCCGCCCTTTACGGCGAATCCCAGCAGTATCAATAATCGTGTATTTTTGCTCACCGCGTTCGAAATCAATATAAATACTATCACGAGTAGTGCCTGCTTCATCGAAAGCGATCACGCGTTCTTCACCAAGAATAGTGTTTACTAGCGTTGATTTACCGACATTGGGACGACCAACTACTGCAAAAGTAATTTTCTCATCATGCTCTTCTTCTTCGGCAGTATTTTTAAAGCCACGCAGAACATCGTCAATTAGTTTATGCACTCCATCACCATGCGTTGCCGATAGCGGATACATTTTTTCCAAGCCAAGCTCATAGAAATCACTAATCGCAACGATTTTATCCACGCCTTCAACTTTGTTGATTGCCACAAAAATTGGCTTATCTAAAGTGCGAAGTTTATTGGCAATCAATTTATCTTGAGGCGTTAAACCATTCCGTCCATCAACCATAAAAATCACGGCATCAGATTCAAAAATAGCTTGTTCAGCTTGGCGAAGCATTTCATACATCACACCACTGTCAATTAATGGCTCAAAACCACCTGTATCAACCAAAATATATGGCTTGTGTCCAATTCGTCCAACGCCATAGTGACGATCGCGGGTTAATCCAGAAAAATCTGCAACCAGCGCATCACGCGAGCGGGTTAGACGATTAAATAACGTTGATTTGCCGACGTTGGGTCTGCCAACTAAAGCAATTGTAGGCTTCATATATTTCCTTAATAATTCTTAATTAGCGCAACATACCCACCAGCAGATTGATATACCACACCATTGTCGCGCACCATCGGATAAGATACTCCACCACTTAATGAAGTGCTGATTCGCGCCATTTCCTGACCATCATTACGATTAAACATATGAACATAGCCGTCATTATCGACAACTAACACGCCATTGCCCAAAAGAGCCGGAATACTCATGCTACGATATTGCATTGTTTTATTTTGCCAGATTTGTGCACCAGTCGCTTTGTCAAAAGCATAAATCACACCATCTTGTGACACTGCATAGACATTCTGCTCGTCTATCACTAAACCTTGCGCGGTACTAAATTTCTTTTGCCAGATAACATTGCTTGAAATTGCATCTAAACAGGCAATTTTGCCATTATAACTAGCAACACACATTATCTTATTATCCAGGACGGGTCGCATACCAATATCAGTGATTTTATCTAGATCGGTTGCCCCTTCAGGTATAGCAATGTAGTTTTCCCAAATCGGCGTTCCAGTATGTAAATTCAATAAGGCTAATTTACCGCCTGGTAGTCCAATTGCAACTACTTCGTTACCGATTACTTGAAATGTATTTTGCACTCTGAGCGTCAAAGGTGGAATTGGTTTTTGATAACTCCAAACAGGAGTTCCATCATTAATATTAAATGCCAAAACTTCGGCATCATTAGTACGTACAATTACGATATCGCTAGTTGCTTGTGGCGCCTCAATAGATACCGTCGGCAACTGTGCCTGCCAACGAATTTTGCCAGTACCTTTATCAATTGCTAACAAATAAGCATCTTTGGTCGTTACAAAAACAACCCCACCTGAGACACCAGTTCCGCTTGATAGATCACGACTAACGTGAAATTCGTTAATAATACTGCCATCGGTTGGATCTAATTTATAGATATAGCCATCATTATCCGCAGTAAAAATTGCATTATCAAATAAGGTCGGAACAAAGCTGCCTGCAGCACATAATTTGAGCGAACTTTGTACCCAGCCTGATTTTAAAGTTGCGCTATTTTGAATCTTAGGCATTGGTTCAGGCTGCGGTGAATTATCCGTTGAGCATGAAATTAAACCAGTAGCAATAATGCTACTGGTTATGATGAGAATAAATTTCTTCATCAAGAGACTATCCCCCAATTATATCGAGCTTCATTTGAATAGCTTGTTGTGTCGATGGATCATTAGCTGCTTTTTGCAAACCTTCTTTATAAGCGTCACGGGCTTTATTTAAATCACCCATTGCAATATACATATCACCACGACCTTCATAAAACAAGCCATCAAAAGATAAATCATGTTTAACTTTTAGCATTTCACGTGCTTTATCAAATTTTTTCTGGTCAATATAGACACTAGCTAAACGTAAAGCCGCCAAGCTTTGCAAAGATTTGTCACTAGCCTTATCTTTAGTCCAAAGTAAGTACTTTTCAGCCTGAACATAATTTTTCTTTGTAAAAGATAATTTTGCTGCTTGCATAGCTGACATTGCAGCAACTTCAGTACTCGGTAAATCAGCAATTAATTGATCCGTAATTTTATATACTTCTGCATCCTGACCATTGTTTAATGCAGTAATTACTCCTGCATAAATTTGTGCAGCCTTAGCCGATTGTTTAGCATTATACCAATTGTAGCCCGTACTACCAATATATCCTAAAATAAGGAGTATTACTACTGCAGCAATATACTTGCCCCAGTCTTTCCAGAAGTATTTTACTGTTGCGATTTGTTCTTGTTCATTTAAATCAAAATGAGCCATTTCATTACCTATTTATTAATTGTTTAACTTTATCAATGACATTCCCTAACTCAATTACTTCCTGAGTTTTGAGCGCCATTGATTTTACCACAACTTGCTGCTGCTTCACCTCGTTTTCGCCAATCACCAAAGTTAAGGCACTACCAGAATTGTCTGCACGTTTGAATTGGGCTTTAAAACTACCGCCTCCAAAATTTTGAATTACGCTAAATCCATGGCTGCGAAGTTGAGCGGCTAATTTAAATCCTAAAGCAGTAGTTCCATCGCCGTCACTAACAATGTAGATGTCATTTGCTGGTTTTTGCGGTAATTTACCTTGCGCTTCCAGACTCAGCAATAGCCGTTCAAGACCAATACCATAACCAATAGCATAATTATCTTTACCACCAAGTTCCGCTAAGAGTGGATCATAGCGTCCACCGCCACAAACAGTTGACTGAGAACCCAAATCACTGCTCACCCATTCAAATACTGATAAATTGTAATAATCCAAACCACGAACTAAGCGTGGATTTTCAATGTAATTAATATTCAACGCGTCAAGACCAGTCTTCCAACCATTATAATGGCTAAGTGAATCTTCACCAAGATAGTCAATCAGACGTGGTGCGCTAGTTACTAATTCTTGCATTGCTGGGTTTTTAGTATCTAGAATTCGTAATGGATTGGTATAAAGACGACGTTTCGCCTCTTCATCCAGTATTTCCTGATGTTGTTCAAAATAACTAATTAATGCTTGACGATGCGCCAAACGTTCTTCTTTATTACCCAAGCAATTAATATGTAACTCTACACCATCAAGTCCGAGAATTTGCCATAGATGACTAAGCATAAGAATGATTTCACAATCAATATCCGGACCAGCAAAACCGAGTGCCTCAACACCTAATTGATGAAATTGACGATAGCGTCCTTTTTGTGGGCGTTCATGACGGAACATAGGCCCGATATACCATAGTTTCTGTGTAGCATTATAAAGTAAGCTATGCTCAACTACCGCACGAATAACCCCAGCCGTACCTTCTGGGCGCAAAGTAAGTTTATCACCATTCAGGTTATCAACAAAACTATACATCTCTTTTTCAACAATATCAGTTACTTCACCGATTGAACGAGTAAAAAGCTGCGTTGACTCAAGGATAGGAGTCCGAATATTATTATAACCATATTGTGCTAACCATGCATTTAATTTGCCCTCCAACCATAACCATTGGTATGAATTAGTTGGAAGAATATCATTCATCCCTTTAACGCCAGATAATTTTTCTGCCATGTTTTACTCTCTTATAAGACCAAATAGACTAAAATAAAAAATAAAATTGAAAATGTTGCTAATACTGAAAACATTGTTACATCAAATGATTTAGCTGTTTCATAACCATCCTCATCGGCAAATTTAATTGAACGTAAAGTGGTAAAAAATGAGCTAATAATCACAATTGCGGTAAAAACGGAAATCAAATCAATTACACTAAACGCGCTGATGGGTTTAACACTTGCATTTATTTGAAAAATATTACTTGCAAGAGCAAAAACTGCACCGCTAATCAGACCAAAACGCTCTAAATATGGCCCACGTTTACGGGTGTTTAGCAGCAATGAACAAATTGCCAGCCCGAGAGACAATAATATATACTGAATATTTTTGAGATAATTTAATATATTCTGATGATCATAAATTAGGTATACTCGGCTAAATTGATTAAAGTAACTGGTGTTACTTTCCGCAAAATTAATCGGATAGCTTTCAATCTGATTAACATAACCAGTTTTTACCAAAGCATAATCACCAATTTCTGGGCTATAATTTTGAAAATCTGTCACCTGAATATAGTAGTCGCTATCCATATCCGCAGCCGCAAGCCGTAAAGCAATCAACTGTACATCAGTCGGATATAAAGGCATTAAATAATATGGTTCAATCTGAACTCGTGTCAGATATAAGGCATCAAGGCTACCATCTGGGTTATGGTGCTGTTTTACTAATTTAGTATTATTCGCAACAGCATTGACTACTTCAAAATTAGGATCATTAATAAATTGCTGGGGTTTATAGTGTAATGTTATCCCCAGATAAAGCATCAGTTGTTTTTCTTTGAGATTAATATCGCCAATACTAATCAACATAACCCGAGCACGAACAGGCTTTTTATTTAAAATCCCCAAAGAATCAGTAGTCAGCTTCACCTGAGTTTGCGTTATTTTTTCCTGAATGTAAGCTTCTTCGCTACGTTTTTCCTGCATCATCAGTAAAATAAGACCGCCAATAACAATCACCATAAACACACATGCTAATAAGGCTGAATATAAAATCTTACGGCGATGTTCTATCGATGCTTGTTTATAATACGCACGATATTGAGGATGAAAAATTAACATTACTAGCTATATTTATTTTTTATATAATCGTCAACAATCACTTGAAACTCTTCAGCAATCCGATCACCCTTCAACGTCATTCTTTTTTCACCATCAATAAATACTGGGGCAACAGGAGATTCATCACGTCCAGGTAAGCTAATTCCTATATTAGCAAGCTTCGATTCACCAGGACCGTTTACCACACATCCCATCACCGCTACTTTTAGTTCTTCAACTCCTGGATAAAGCGTTTTCCACACAGGCATTTGCTCACGAAGGTAAGTTTGAATTTTATCAGCTAGCTTTTGAAAATAATCACTGGAAGTGCGACCACAACCCGGACAAGATGTTACTTCAGGAACAAAAGCACGTAAGCCTAGTGATTGCAAGATCTCTTGCGCAACAATAACTTCCTGCGTTCTACTCTCATTTGGCTTTGGTGTTAGCGAAACGCGAATTGTATCGCCAATCCCCTCTTGCAGAATGATTGATAAGGCTGCCGTTGATGCCACAATTCCTTTAGCGCCCATACCAGCTTCAGTAAGACCTAGATGAAGCGGAAATTGACATTTTGAAGCTAAATCACGATACACTAAAACTAAATCTTGAACATGGCTGACTTTACAAGAAAGAAGGATTTGATTTTCAGGTAACCCTAATTCAATTGCTTTTTCTGCGCTTTGTAATGCAGAATCAACTAAAGCACGACGCATTACCTCTTCCAAAGTTAACGGAACACTCAAACGAGCGTTTGCATCCAGCATTTGCGCCAAAAGCTCTTGATCTAATGAGCCCCAGTTTACTCCAATTCGAATTGGTTTATTATGTTCAATTGCACTATTTATCATATAGGCAAATTGCTCATCTCGTTTGCTACCTTTACCAACATTGCCTGGGTTAATTCGGTATTTATCGAGATATTTAGCACAATCACTCTCAGCTAATATTTTATGTCCATTGTAATGAAAATCACCCACGATTGGTACATTAATATTCATATCTGCTAAACGTTGTTTGATTTCACGGATTTTATTTCCTGCTTCTACAGTATTGACAGTAACCCGTACTATCTCCGAACCTGCGCGCACTAAATCCGCAATTTGAATAGCGCTACCAAGAGCATCTTCGGTATCGGTATTAGTCATTGATTGAATAACTACTGGATAATTACTACCAACCCAAATATTACCAACCTTGCAATTAAAAGTCTTTCTACGTGCTAACATATCATACTCCTTGTCATTTATTGAGGATCTAAATACAGTTTCATACCACTTAAAATCCCACGTGAACCAATATTATTTATTTTTTGTAACGTTGCTACTGGAACCGAATATTTGCGGCTGATGCTATAAAGCGTATCACCAGGGTTAACTATTATCGAACGACGTGAGACACTCTGGTTCGCAGCTGAAGAAGAACCAGAAATAT
>SSGY01000226.1 GCA_008017145.1 Neisseriales bacterium | reverse complement strand
TCAGTGAATGTTTCAATTCCTGCGCAGCAAAACATAGTTGAATTAGATCCGCTATATGATCAGGAATCAATTCCAGAGGGTAGCTATGGACCTGTTGGTATAGATCAATACACGACAGACACCAATAAAGAAGTGAAGGATTATTTTGCAATTGAAAGTCGTCCACCAGTGATGTTTGTTGCACCAAGCAGCTCTACCGACACGATTTGGGATAGTGTACAGCAATATGACTTGCAGTCAAGTAAAACTACAGTTAATAATCCGACTACCAGCACTGATATTGATAATTGCTCTGAGAGTCCAGCAATTAATTCTGGTTCAATTGATAATGTTGCTTTAGCTAATTTTTTATGTGATAATGAATCATGTACCGCAACTTCAACCAATAAAATTATAACAGATTTCCTAGCCCCTAAAAATTGCGTTGCTTTTAAAAATACTACACCAATGCAACAATTTATAACTAACGCGTTAAATGCGATTAGCCAAAACACACCAGCCAAAGATCCACGCTATTTAGGTACAACTATGTATGCATGGAGAATTGATGCGTTCAATGACATCGCCTGTGCTGTACATTATTATTCACAAGATTTTGAATCTGATTTATACAAACAGTGTAACCAGACCTTCCCAGCTAAAATTAGCGATACTGCGTGGAGTGCATTTGCCGATTGGAATCCGCCACAATAAAAGAAGATGATCTAGATTAGACATGAAAAAACCGCCAGTGACTAGCTGGCGGCTTTTTTAAAAAGCAAGTAACTTGCAGCCAAAATTATTTAGCAGCAGTTGTTGCTTTCTTTACTGTATTGATAGTTGCTTGAGTAGCAGCTTCAAAGTTTTTATTTGCAACTTCAGCAACTTGTGCAGATACTTTAGATACAGTATCAGCAGCTTGATTAGAAGTTGTAATTATATTTTGTAAAGACTCACTAGCTACTTTAGATAAAGCCGGGCTAACTGAAGCCATCTGATCTACTGATTTAACCATTGATTCTTGAGCATCTTTGATTGTTTCAGAAGCAGCAGTATTGAATACTGCTTGTGAGTTGCTAACAACACCACGAAGTTCTTGAGTTTTAGCCACGCCTGACTCTACTGAACTAACAGCAAAAGCTTTAACTTGTTCAGCTACATCTTTAGCAGAAGTAACAGACATTAAGTTTTTCATAGTAGTTGCTGATTGTTGCATGAAAGTACGAGCAGCTTCGCATTGAACGAACATAGCTTGTTTGTAACCTTCGATAACCGCGTTAGTTAAAGTCATGCAAGTATCGATCATTTTAGTGTATTGTGCGTTCATCGCAGTAATTTGAGTTGATTTCATTGTATTCTCCCGAATAAAAATTTAGTGGATATAAACTAAAATTAGTTAAATCCGTGTTCTAGGACGCTATTATTGTGCACTGCACCATAATTTGTCAAGTATTATCTTTATATTTTTATTGCGACGTAATCACTTTCTTAGCAAAAGCATTGTAAATCCTCGAAAAACCCTGACAAAAATATTTTATATCGCGCATAAATTTATCCAAATTTTGAGCATTTAGCCTAACAGCGTAAAAAAATTTGCACAAATTTATTTTATTATGATAATATCTCAAATTCACTAATTGAAGATACTCATACGCAGCTTCAATTCATTGATAGTCTTTGATTGTCAATGTGAACATATACCTTAAAAACAGTATATGTGCGGATCTTGGTTATAGCACTACATGCACTCCCAACTAGCATACCTATAACCTGCAGCACCTTTGGTGCCTTACACTTTGTTTGCCATTACCAGTGCAACTAATAGTTTAAAGATTAATATACGTCTTTAGATTAATATTCTTATATATATCCAATTACACTAATCCGTAGAGATTGGCTATATATAATCAATATTAGGCTTGGTGCACAAAATGCTAACTACGCAACAACATATCCCACATAAATCAGAGTGGGTACTACTTCTAATTCGTCTGCTAATTATCGGACAATTACTTATGCTGCTGCTTTTCTCCAGCGATGCATGTAGTGACATGTTCACTGACGTGAGCTGGTTTTGTGATGGCAAAGCCATGCTTGATGGCAGCCTCGATCTTATTAATGAATTCTACACTATTCTTTGCCTTATCGCTGTTTATATAGTCTACCAATTTATGCTATTAGTTAACATCATCTCTCATGATTATGATGCAGAATTAATTGCATTGGATGAATACCTTAGCCGCTTAATAAATTACTTTAATCCTATTCACATCCTCGCAGCAATGAGTAAACCTCTTTACTTGTTAGTCTATAGACTACAACGGCTTCTAAAAATTCATAATTTTCGGCACTCTAATGCTGAAATTGAGTCTTCATACCTTCCATTTGTCTAAGCTCTAACTTAGTTTAAATTAAGTAATCTACATAACGACACACTTAGTTTAAACCTGTATAACAATCTGTTACTTAGTAATTAATTAATAATTTTACTTTAGCCATAAAAGTAATCAAGCTGCTGCATTATCTATTGCAAAGCGAAACACTAGGCTTAGTTTATTGAAGGTATTAAAAATGAAAAATAATTTAAAAACCATCTTATTAATCGCAAGTATCTCTGCGCCACTCAGCGCATGGGCTACTTTAGGTGAAAATACATCATCAATAATGAATGATGCAATCGTGCTTAAAGCATCTGCTCCTGTGGCACAGGATCAACAATCTTTGGATCAGGTAACTACCAACGGCGCTAATTACCAAACCAATACTTTGGTTACGCAAACTGGTATTGTTATCAAACAGTTTAGCAATAACGGTAATGTATTTGGCGTTGCATGGCATGGTCCTAAAGTACCTAATCAAAGCCAATTATTCGGCAAATATTTCACAATTTATCAAACTAGCCAACCTAGCTATAAATCACTAACGATGCGTAAAGTAAGTACCAGTGATTTTGTTTCATCAACCAGTGGTTGGATGGGACATTACGAAGGAAAAGCCATAATTCCATCTCTAGCTCCAGCTAACGTAACGATAAACTCTTTGAAATAAGGTGCATAACATGAAAAAATATCTATCATTCGCAATTATCGCAACCAGTGTAACGCTTAGTGCATGTAATAGTGGTGGGACATCTGCTAACAGCACTAGCAATGCAACTCCGTCAGCATCAGGTTCAGGTTCACAAGCTAGCGCAGCAAGCAATATTGTGCCAATTGTAATTGACGCGGGCCCAACTGGACAATCGCCTGATAATACCCCGTTTGTTAGTGTAACTGTTTGTAGTACTAGTAGCCCGACCAACTGCCAAACTATTGATCACATTATCTTGGATACCGGGTCAATGGGTTTACGGCTTTTTGCTAATAAATTAAACAGCAGTCTAAATCTTACTCCGCAAACAATCAATGGACAAACCACAGCAGAATGTACCTTATTTGGTAGTGGCTATGACTGGGGCTCAATCGCGTTGGCAAACGTCAAAATGGCAGGAGAAATAGCGAATAACGTTCCGATTCAGATCATTAATGATAGCACTATTCCAGGTGTACCGAGTGACTGTAGCAACGAAGGTGCCTACAATGACTTAGGTGGAGCAAATGGAATTATTGGTGTAAATCCGCTCCCTTATGATCAAGGTAATTATTACTCATGCAGCGGTAGTAGCTGTACACTAAATAGCTCGATTACCACAGCTCAACAGGTAGTAAGTCCGGTGTACAAATTCAGTACGGATAACAATGGTGTGATCGTAGCATTACCACAAGTATCAAGTACAGGTGCAACCTCGCTTAGTGGAACTCTAACGTTCGGAATTGGGACACAAAGCAATAACCAGTTAACTGCACAGAATGTATTTACCAGTAATGGTACTGAGCAGGATGGTAGCTTCACAACTACCTATGATGGCGGAAGCTATGACTCCATTTTTGACACTGGTTCAACTGAGTTGTTCTTTGATAATCCAAGTAACAATCCAGCATTAACTACCTGTAGTGATAATACCAGTTTTTATTGCCCAAGCACTACGACAACTATCACGACTCAATTAGCCAGTCTAAATAGTAGTTCTGGAGTGAACTTCAATTTTAATATTATTAATTTTGATAACTTTATCACTGCTAATCCAAATAGCGTAGTGATACCTAATGCAGGGGCAACTGGCGGTCAAAACTTCTTTATCTGGGGCTTACCGTTCTTCTATGGGCGGACAGTATTTAGCGCATTTAGTGGCGCAAGTACTTCCGGCGGTAATGGACCTTATTTTGCAGTTTAATTAAATTTAATGTTGCAGAATATGTACTAATTGTTATTCTGCAACATTGACATGAAACAATATTTTTAAATCTTACTTTTTAAAAAAACAGGATATAAATCATGAAAAAACTTAATAATCTTTTAACTGTATTAATCATATCTGGTACTAGCCTTACTTTAGCAGCTTGTAATAGTGGTAGCGCAAATAATGGTGCGACACAACAAGCAACAAACAGCAGCGGCGGCAATAATGCAGCAAGCAATAATGTATTACCTCAAGTCAGTACTGATGATTTAAAAGCAATTTTTACTGCATTAGCAACTGATAGTGCTAAATCAACCATTTCACTGCAAGATGCGGTAGCAATCATTACTGGTAAAAACCCGAGTGCCCTGCTAACCCTAAAAAACCTTCAACTAAGTGGCTATCAACAAGCGATTAATGCTGCCAAACAAGTACCACATGTGACTATTAATCAAACACCAACTCAGGCACAATACAATGAAGCGCTTTTTGCCGCATTGTTCATTGGCGATGTAACTGATTCCAGCTCTGGCAGTGATGGTACCAGCACACTAGGTCAAATTACCTTGAGTAATACGTTCAACAATCTAGCCATGGTATCACATCGCTTTTTTGGTGGTTATCGTTTAGCTCAACAAGATTATACCTGGAGCTTCAATCCCGGCACTTTAGAAACAATTGTCAATACAGGCAACCAGCTAGGTACAGCACAGGATATTAATCTACTCAATATTCATCAAGGCGCGGTTGGGGATTGCTATTTTCTTTCAACACTCAGCGGATTAATTTACCAGCGTGGAGCGCAAAGTGTTGCCAACCTATTCCATCAGAATAATGATGGTGGTTATAGCATTGACTATACTGATGTACATTCAGTTGCGCAACAAATTTCGGTAACTCCTGTTACTGATCTCGAAGTAGCAACAGGTGCGTATTCTGCAGGTAGCGGTCAGTGGCTGAGCTATATGGAAAAAGCTTTTGGTGATGTACTAATGAGCCCTGAATATAGCTTTATTTATTTTGGCAATACACCAGCTACACCAGGAAGCATTTATAGTCTAGCAACCTTCTATGATGGTATGACAGCTTCACAATTACCTATTGGACAGTATTACTCAGCATTTAAATTTTTAACTGGGCATGAAGTCTATGAGTTTACTAATTCATATAATGCCAGCAGCACTGATTACACCTTAGTTAATACTTATGCCGACAATCCAGATTCTGCCAATATAACCTTAGGTGCCAAAGTTACTCCGGCAAATATGGTTAGTCTGATTGATCCGCTGTTAGCACAAGGACGCGTCATGGTTCTTGGTACACCAGTTGATACCAAAGAACTTAATGGAGCAACCGAGCAAGGTGCAGTTGATTTACCGCCGGGAATAGTTGGTACCCACGCTTATGCAATTTTGGGACATAGCAATGGTAAATTTAAACTCCGCAATCCATGGGGAACTAACTTCACTCCTAATGGCGCAGATAGTATTACCAATGGTTATACTATGCAAGATGGAATATTCTACGTCCCTGATGCCGATGTCTTTAAGATCTTTGATCAAATTGACATTGAGCAATTGCCAAGCTTGGATAAAACTCCAGTAGTTGTTAATGGTGTAGTTCAAAAAGATAGTAATGGTAACCCACTCTATACCGCAGCGAGCAATCCGATTATGGATCAGTATACCACTAGCAATGGTGCGTATATTAAAAACAACTATTCCAAATTTGTTGCTGTACCAAAGTAAGGATTAGTTGATGAAAAAGCTTATATTAATCATATTGGCGACAAGTTCATCGTTCGTCTTCGCTGATGAAGCTGCAAGCTGCAATGGTGACTACCTGCAAGGCACTATCGATGTTGCACCATATTTTAAATCTGGAGCATCACAACAAGGCGTTGAATTATCGCACACTCATATTCAGGTTAATAGTGGCGGTAGTGAATACGATGTTGCAATCGACAACGTGTTTGCCAATGACTATGATCAAACTAATGGTAGTTCAGTGCCCTCGTCATTAGCGCAAAGTTTGCAAGTTGGTCAAACAGTGCAATTGTGCGGAGAACTCTATACCAGCGGAGGTCTAGGTATTCACTGGGTACATACCAATTGTGGTGTAAGTTCAAGTGGACCAAATGGCTATGTAGTTATTAACGGTCAAAACTTAACCAATAATCAGGAGTATTGTTATTTATGGCCTAGTTAAGTTGACTCAAATTCATTAAACTTTAACTATCCGGAATGCTACTTGTTATGTGGCATTCTGGGTTTTTACACCTAAATAGATAGCAACTATCAATAACCATCAAGAAAGCACTTGCAACAAAACTATCTCAAAATCCCGCAAATTTATGCTAAAACACTGATAAATCAAGGTATAATCATGGGTTAATTAAATCTATACTCACAGTATTTGAATCTTGGGCGCGAAGGATTGATAAAAAAAGACGACGTGGTGTAGTTAGAGCTACATAAGGAGTCTTTTTTGAAATCCGACAAAGTCCAAGTTTCAAAGACGAAGAGTATATTATCTATGAGAATACCAATACTATGTACCATCTACGCGACTTTGTAACTAAAAAAATTGTTAATCCTGATAATCTAGTTTTCACTGGTGAAACCACTCCTTGGGAAGTAGTAATGGATCTTGATTCAATCAAAAGCAAAATGAATCTGGATTATTTCCGTTCTTCACCGCCAAGTTTATTAAAGTACCTCCCCTTACTGCCAATTACCAAACAGGCAGAATTTATTACCCTACGTGAAGCTGCAACTCCATTAATTAAAAGCCGTCGTTTAGGGCGCAATATGGGCGTTGAATTATATCTCAAGGTTGAAGGTAAAAATCCAACGGGTTCATTTAAAGATCGCGGTACAGCAGTAGAAGTATCAGTTGCGCGTGAAAAAGGTGCTAAAGCGATTATATTGGCTTCAACCGGAAACATGGCAGCTTCGTGTGCTTGCTATGCAGCTGCGGCCGATTTACCTTGCTTTATACTAGTTCCGGAGGGTGTGCCTCCTGGTAAACTATCTCAGGTTTTAGCTTTTGGCGGGCATATCGTTCAAGTCAAAGGTACTTATAATGATGCAGCTGATTTAGCGTATAAAATTGCAGTTGAAATGGGTTTCTATCTGGCTGGAGATTATGCATTCCGTCTAGAAGGTGCAAAAACCGCAGCCTTTGAAGCAATCGACCAAATGTTATTTCAAGTGCCTGATTATTTAGTTGTACCAATTGGTTGTGGAACTAATATCGGTGGTTATTACAAAGGATTCATGGATTACTACCGTTTAGGTCTAATTGACCGTTTACCGCGTATTATCGGCGTACAGGCAACTGGTGCACAAGCGGTAGTTAATAGCTTTGAAGCAAAAAGCGATGTTATTGAAATTTTACCAAGCATTAATACCCTTGCCTCAGCAATCGCAGTAGCTAACCCAATTGATGGTTTAAAAGCACTCGAAGCAATCAATAATACCAATGGTTATGCCGTAGCGGTTACCGACAATGAAATTTTAGCAGCACAACATCGCATGGCAAAAGAAGAAGGTATTTTTGCTGAAAGCTCTGCAGCGGCTACTATCGCTGGTTTACAAAAATTAATTGACCAAGGTAAAATTGATGCACATAAAAAAGTAATGTGTATCTTAACTGGTGATGGTCTAAAAGATCCACAGGTAGTGCTAAAAGCGGCGATTAAGCCACCAACTATTTACCCACAAACTAAAGAATTTTTTAGCTTATATCAAAATGGCTTCTTTGCGGGTAAGAGCATGGTTTTCGTTGAGAAAAGCGATGTGCTCTTCACCAAAGAACCAACTAAAGCCGAAATTATTCGCGAATTACAAAATTTATTCTCAGCAACTTATGGTGACGATTACCTAGATAAGATTCAAATTTCATTGGCAAAAATGGTGCAAAAAGGTAAAACGATCACTATTTCGGATTTCCAAGATAGTATTCAAAGCGTACTTGAGTCACCAAAACACACTCGCAGCGATGTCTTCTCGGTGCTCGATTTCTTTGTTGATACTGCTAAAGATAAAAAAGCCAATGCTAATGTAAGAGTGAGTATATCAGGACAAGAATATGTTGGCAATGCAAATGGTACAGGTCCCGTTGATGCTGTGATTAAGGCACTTACCCACGCTTGTCGTGATACGTTAGAGTTTAAACTTACTGACTATAAAGTTGAAATTCGTGGACAAGGAACCGATGCCAACGTTTATGTGGAAATGAAACTTCAACAAGATAGCCATAATTCAATTGGTAGCGGAACATCTCCCGATATTATCCAAGCCTCAATTGAAGCATTTGCCGAAGCTTATAACGGTTTTAATTAATAATTTATTAGTATAGGAACACACTATGACACAAAAACTAAACAAATATAGCGGAATAATCACCCAAGATATTTCGCAAGGTGCATCACAGGCTATGCTTTATGCAACAGGTCTAAAAGAAACCGATATGGCTAAAGCACAAGTCGGAATTGGTAGCGTATGGTACGAAGGTAACCCATGTAATATGCACTTACTGACTCTGGCAGAAGAAGTTAAAAAAGGGGTAGTTGATGCTGGCTTAGTTGGTATGCGTTTTAATACCGTAGGAGTTAGTGATGGTATTTCAATGGGTACCAATGGTATGCGTTTTTCACTACAATCGCGTGAAGTAATCGCTGATTCGATTGAAACTATTATGGGCGCGCAATGGTATGACGGTTTAATTACCCTACCTGGCTGTGATAAAAATATGCCTGGCTGCGTAATGGCTATGTCACGCCTTAACCGCCCAAGTATCATGATTTATGGTGGTACGATCAAAGCTGGTGAATATCATGGCAAAATCTTAGACATCGTGTCAGCATTCCAAGCTTATGGTGAATACTTAACAGGTAAAATCAGCGAAGAAGAGCGTCAGGGAATTGTCCGTCACGCTTGTCCGGGTGCTGGTGCGTGTGGTGGAATGTACACGGCTAACACAATGGCATGTGCGATTGAAGCATTGGGAATGTCATTACCGTATAGCTCATCAATTGCAGCAACCCATCCAGCTAAATTAGCAGAATGTTACCATGCAGGTACTGCTCTAAAAAACCTACTAGAAAAAGATATCAAACCAAGCGATATCCTAACTAAAAAATCTTTTGAAAACGCCTTTACTTTAGTAACAGTATTGGGTGGCTCAACTAATGCGGTATTACACCTAATCGCAATGGCGCGTACTGCTGGAGTTGACTTTACGCTAGCAGACATCCAAAAAATCAGTGATAAGACTCCAATGTTAGCTGATTTCAAACCAAGTGGTAAATACGTGATGGATGATTTACACGCTCTAGGTGGTACGCCTGCAGTGCTTAAATTACTTTTAGAACGTGGTATGATTCATGGTGACTGCCTAACCGTAACAGGTAAAACTTTGGCTGAAAATCTAGCTACTTTACCAAGTTTACCAGCAGGTCAAGATTTGGTACAACCATTTGATAAACCAATCAAAGCTGATGGACATATTCAGATCTTATTTGGTAATTTAGCAACTGAAGGCTCAGTAGCTAAAATCACGGGTAAAGAAGGAACTTATTTCAAAGGTCCAGCACGTTGTTTTGATACTGAAGAGGAAATGATTCACGCTTTGGAACAAAAGCAAATTCAAAAAGGCGATGTATTAGTAATTCGTTTCCAAGGTCCTAAAGGCGGTCCTGGTATGCCAGAAATGCTAAAACCAACTTCAGCAATCATGGGTGCTGGTTTGGGTAAAGATGTTGCTTTAATTACCGATGGACGTTTCTCGGGTGGCTCGCATGGTTTCATTATCGGACATATCACGCCTGAAGCACAAGTTGGTGGCAATATTGCCCTACTAAAAGATGGTGATATCATCGTGATTGATGCAGAGAAAAATACAATTGATGCTGAAATTAGCGATACTGAATGGGCAAGTCGCCGTAGCGTATGGCAAGCGCCAGCTTACCGTTCAACCCGCGGAACTTTGTACAAATTCATTAAAAATGTACAATCTGCTAGCCTAGGTTGTGTAACTGACGAATAATCATCTTTCAGTAATACAAAGGTAGCTGCATTGCTATCTTTGTATTACTCTACTTCAATTCTGTAAAATCACTCTACGATACTCTCAATCTTTGCATCTGTTCCAATTATAATAAGCCTAATTCATATTAATCAATTACCGCCAATCAATTGATGTGCTAAAATCATGAAAACTCAAAGAAGGAATTTGCGATGAGCCAAGCCCGTTATAACTTTGCTGCTGGATTTAATAGCCTAAGTCAAGAACATAACCACATCAAATTATCCAACTCAGAAAATAATATTCCTACGTGGCTAAACGGGTCATTAATCAAAGTTGGACCAGCACAATTTACCATCGGCAAAACCAAAGTTAATCATTGGTTTGATGGTCTAGCGATGCTTTATAAATTTGACTACAGTAACGGCAATATCACATTCTCCAATGTATTCATTAAATCAGAACAATATCAAGCACATATAAATGGAAAAATGCAATGCGATGAGTTTGCCACTAAGGCACCACTCAAGTTACTAGAGAGATTAAAAAACATATTTGCTACGATGGCAGGGAAAACTACCCTAAATCCCAGTTGCAATGTAAATGTTAGCAAAATGAATAATACTTTTATTGCCATGACAGAAGTTAATAATCAAATCACGTTTAACCCATCAACACTAGACACACTCAAACAAATTATCTATACTGATAATCTGAATGGTCAAATGACCACTGCACACCCAGTATTGGATAATAAGACCCTAGAGTTATTTAATATTCTTATTGATATAAAACCTAATAAAATCAAATATCAGATATATAAAACCAATATTCAAACTCCGCAAGCGACGCGGGAGTTAGTTGCTGAGTTTAGTAGAACATACTTATTTTATATGCACAGCTTTTTCGTTACTAGCAATTATGTTATTGTTTATAATGGACCACTCCAGACTACAGCAACAAGCTTACTTAGCAAGCCGTTTAATCAAGCATTAAAATACAACAAAAATCATCAATGTGAGTTTATAGTTATAGATCGTCACTCAGGCAAGCTAATAGTGTTGCCAGTTGAGCCAATGTTATTTTTACATGGAATTAATAGCTATGAAACAGCAGCTGGGGAAATTATCATTGACCTGATTGCCTATCATAAAGAAGAAAACCCGTATAATAATTTTTATTTTAAAGAAATCACTAATAATCATCTGGACTTAACTACTGAAATAAGACGCTATACTCTCAACACTCAAAATAATAATGTTCAATATGAAATAATTAATCAGAATACAATTGAATTCCCATTTATTAATCCTGAATTTCAAAATCATGAATACCGTTATATTTTTGCTACTTATCGTGATGAATCGAGACCGAATGACTTTCTAAATGGATTAATAAAAATAGACTTACAAAATCCACAGGACAAGCTAACTTGGCATCAGCCTAATTTGTATCCATCGGAACCTATTTTTGTCAAAAATCCAGAAAGTGAAAATGAAGATGATGGAATACTTATGACCAATGTTTTTGATGGCACGCGCCAGATTAGTCTGTTGTTATTACTTGATGCTAAAAATTTTACCGAAATAGCCAGAATTGATTTACCGTGCCATATTCCTTTTACACTGCATGGTAACTTTTACACTTATCAGGATTTAATCAATTAAAGTTGGAAGGAATTTGATCAAAACACTCAACAATAAAATCTACAAATACTTGTTCCAACTTGGTATGGATTTCATTACTTCTTAATAAATAAAAATTTACACTTCCAAAGCAATAATCAGGTAAAACAGGTATTAAACTTTCTTCTAAGAGTTCGTTGTATACTAATATCTCCGCAGAAGAAGCAATAAAATGTCCTGATGTAGTTAAATCAACATTATAAATTGCGTTACTTACATACAAAGAAGGATTAAGGCGTACTAATTCATCAGATTCACTATTAATATTAGTTACAACTAAATCATTAAGAGGTTCTCCATTTAGCGCTGCTGCAACTAGATTATGTTTTGGTAAATCTGAAGGCGTTTGTGGAAGACCATATAATTCTTGATATGAGGTAGTGGTAAATAGTTTAATTTTAGATTTTTTTAGTAATCTAATTTTATTATTTTCTGAAATTGGTTGCTGCATACTAATTGCAAGATTAAATCCTTCTTTTAACAAATCAACTCTATTGGCATTGTATGAAATAATAATTTTAGCTTCGGGATATTTTTGCATAAACTTATAAAAATGAGGCAGCAATATTTTATCATTGATGATTTTTGGTAGCGATACTTTCAAAATACCTGTGACTTTATTTTGCCTATTTATTACAGTGCTTAAAGAATCTTTTAAACTACCCTCATAATAACGAAAGTTCTCGTAAAGTAACTCACCATCTGCTGTTAATTCTAAAGTACGTGAATTACGGTGAATTAATTGCAAATCAAGCTGTTGCTCTAGCTTCTGAATTTTTTTAGAAATTGTACTTTGCGTAACATTAATTGACTTAGCTAAGCCACTAAATGTACCAATATTGACTAGTTTAACAAAGAGGAGAATATCATCATAGTTCATAATTTGCTGCTATCATCAGAATAACGTAATTCTTGATTTTAGCACAATATAAACCATATTCAAAATATTATTAAGCTGTACCAAAACTGATACAGCTTTTCAGCTTTTATTTTAACTACAGACTGAGTTTGAGTAAGCGTTTGGTTTTTCCAGAATTAGCGCCACTAGTTGCGGACTCATAAACTGAAGCCAAAGCATAAAGAGTATTATTAGCTTCAATTACAACATAACATCCTGTTGAATCAAGAATAGTTGAATCTGCATTAGAATATTTGACGCTTAGTTGTGACGTCGGTGGTAATACACGCCACTGACTATTAGTACTTGCAAGTAATGAATTTGCATAAATATTCCCACCAGTACATACATAGACTTGTTGGCTACTACCTGAAAGACTATTAATAGCCCACTCAGGTAATTGCATACCAACCTGAGTTGCTGATTCTTGAGAAATAAGATTTTTAGTATAAATATATTCTTGTGCATCACCAGCTTTACTATATTTTATATTTGAATAATAAAGATTATCACCTATTATGGTTTGACGATTATCAGCGATAGGAGCGTAGAAATTACTCATTTCTTCAAGAACACCATTGTCAAGATTAATCATATCTAATACATTTGGCAATGATGAAATTCCTATTAATGAGCCATTCCAATAAGCAGATGAAGATGGAAACAGCCAATGATCCAGAGGTGTAATGGGATTAACTTGTGTTACCGCTTGAGCATTCCAATCAGAATTACCATTTTTAATGTCGTAAGTAAGTATCGTTGGACTACCTACTCCAGTGTCTTTTTTATATGCATATAAATAGAGTTGCCCACTATTATTACCCATCAACGATTTATTTGCATAGATAATGTACTCATTCGGTAGCATAATATCACAATTCCAATTTTGCAACTTGCTTGCATTTCTGGGCAAATGACAAATACCCACAACCTTACCACTGTCATCTGATTGTGTCATAAAAAACTCATCAACAGATTTATCATATAATAATCCAGATAGTGATTGAGTTGCAGATATTGGTACACCAACTGTTGACCACTTACTACTAACCGAATAAGTACTTGAAGTAGTCCCACTACTACCTGTGCCGCCACTATTACAAGCACTTAATAAGGCTGTCACAGACATAAAAATGGATAGAGTTTTAATAGCTTTCATGTTGTCTCCTGAATAAAAGAAAATTACAATTGCTTCAGGAAGTAATTATCATATAGTTATCCTATAAATAGCTGAGCGATAGATTGTTTAATAGCTAAACTTAAATTATTCTGTCGATTATCATTTGCCCTAATGCAACGTTTCAAGTTAGCCCATATATGTTCAATTGGGTTTAGGTCAGGTGAATATGGTGGTAGATAAATTAACCGACATCCAACACTTTCAATTAGCTCTCTAACTTTAGCTGACTTATGGAAACTTGCATTATCCATAATTACAACTTGATTAGGATTTAATTCCTTACATAGCGCCAACTCAACCC
>SSGY01000135.1 GCA_008017145.1 Neisseriales bacterium | reverse complement strand
TTAGGAGAATGTTTGATTTTTGGTGCATTAATTTCACCAACCGATGCAATTGCAGTTTTGGGTACATTTAAATCGATTAAAAATCCACCAATTCGGCTCAAAACCTTAATTACTGGCGAAGGTTTGTTTAATGACGCTGGTGCAATTTTAATGCTGGTAATTTTAAGTCAAGTCGTCTATGAAAATGTTCATCTAACAGTGGGACATGTCGCTGAGAGCCTGTTGGTCGAAACTGGTGGAGGTATCTTATGGGGAGTACTAGTTGGAATGTTTACCAGTTGGTTTATCAAACGTTCAAGATCACCAGAGGTTGCAACGATGATTTCAATTGCAGCCTCTAGTTGTGGTTACGTGATTGCCAATCATCTTCATGTCTCAGGGGTAATTACTATGGTGGTTGCGGGACTAATCATAGGCGGTTACAGTAAAAAAGCTCACTTTTCAGAAGAAAGTACTTTAGTTTTAAATAACTTCTGGGAGTTAATCGACGAGATTTTAAATGGATTCCTCTTCGTTCTAATTGGCTTAGCAATGCTAAATATTCATGTTGATAACTCGGCAATCACAATTGGCTTAGTCTGTATCATTATCGTTTTCGTTGCACGCTTACTGAGTATCCTGGTACCTGATTTTATACTCGGACAAATTTTACGTCGTCGAGCAAGTTTTTCTTTGAGTAAAAGTACCTTGTTAGCTTGGGGTGGGATTCGCGGTGGTTTATCAATTGCTTTGGCGCTTTCTATTGATGGATTCCCTGACGGTTTAGTCGCAATTACTTATGTGGTTGTATTAAGTTCAATCTTGATTCAAGGCGGAACATTTAAATGGGCAATTGGTAAATTAGCTAAAGAGTAAAGAAATATCAAACAATGAATATATTATCACAAACAAATCATAATGTTGCATGTTGGTTAGAGAAAGTCGACCCTTATTATACACAACGGATAATACTTAGAAAAGGCTTGTATCTAGCAGTATGGCTAACTGCATTTAATTGGTTAGCCCAACCAGATGTTTTTAATGCATATGCACTATCAGCATTATTGTTAGCTCCATTTTATGAAAATCCATCTTTAAATACCTATAAACAAAAAGATTTAGCATTAGTATCAGCGTTTGTTATTAGCGGTATTGGTTGTGTTATATTTTACTTATTATATCCATTTAAGTTTACATTACTATTTTTTTCGCTTGCCTATTTATCGGGTTTATTTTTTTTCTGTGACCATTTTTACCCTAAATTTAAACCATTTATCCTACAAACTATCGTATTTAGTGCACTTAATATGACAATAAAGCCAGCTGCAAGCTTACAAGTTGCACTTGATATGTTTTTTTGTGTGATGCTATCCTTAATGGTAACATTTACAGGATATAAATTACATCCTAATTTATATCCCAAAGTTTGGCACCGAGCATTTGCTCATTACCTTGCTGCAGTGTCAGAAGAAATTGGTCATGCAATTAACAAATTTGATACTCACAATTTTATTAAAGGTGCCTCACATTTAAATGCCCTTCGCGCCTATCGCAGATTATTGCCTCGTAAACTTTTATTAAACATCATGAAAACTACTGTAGGAATTCGTAATGTACAATTTGCAATCAACCATATTTATTTAAAAGATAAGGATGAGCAATTTTGGTATAAATTTCAAAAAGAGATCGATGCTTTTCGTTTAGCAGTAATTGCAAAACAAGAGATAGCGATGCCTTTTGTGGATGCGAATGAAACTGAACCCACTCAAGCTTATGTAGTTAAATATCTTTGTAGATCAATTATAAACTGGAACAAAATATGCAGAAAAATTTGAAAAACAAACTAAACTATGCTCGTTTTGGACAAATTTCCTTTGTTTTTACGATAGGTATGGCAATGTACTTATTTACAACAATACCACATAATTGGTGGATACTCCTCACTGTTATAATGATGAGTGCAGCCATTGAACCTGGACTAATTATCAAAAAATCAATTAATCGGGGAAAGGGAACTCTAATAGGTATCTTACTCTTTCTACCTTTGATTTACCTATTGCAACTTAATTATCGCTTTATTCCTTTAGTATTTATTTTATTAAGCATTGGAATTTCTGTGCCAAACGCCAAGCGCTATGATATAAGCGTAATTTTTATGACTATGATGGTCTTCACAATGAATGCTTATAATTTCACAGTACCAACTCAGGAAGGACCTTTTGAAGCGACATTAAATCGTGGAATCTGTACTGTAATCGGTATTATTATTTGCATCGCCGGAGATTACTTCCTCTTTCGACGCTTTGATTATTCGCGTAAAGTATATTTTCTATTGCAACACGAATTGTGCAATATGCTAGAGAAAAAGATTGAGATGATTCGTAACGCACATAAGCAAAAGTTAAACCGATACTTGATCGTAGAAAATTTACGCGAAAGCTTTAACCAAGCCTATACAACTATAGCCACTAGCGCAGAAAGCATTAGATTAAGCTTAAATACTAATGCGGAAACTAAACAGAAAATTAATGATTTTGACATAACTATATGGCAACTACGCAAGGCAGTATTTGGTCTATATTATTCTGAATGTATTTTACAACACAACCAATCATCTGAGGAACATCTGGAGCGCTTTAAACATTTAATAGATAAAGCGCGCCGCAATTTTATATCGCTTCGTAATTAAATATTCAATTATTTATTAGAGACCGCATCCGAAGCCACATTATTTACCAAAGCCTGTTGTTGATATTTTTGTAATTCTGTTAAAGGAATTACCGCATTTAACGGTGGTGGTGTAACAACATTCATTGACTCAATATAGTTACCAAATTGATACTTAACTACATAACCATTTGTGACTTGACTCTCCGCATTTACAGTCTGACAAACCCGTTTAGTACTATTTTGCTGGATATATTTAGGATTTTTCTTACTGTCAAACAAATTATTGAAAAATGTTGCATTTTTGTTTTTAACTAATTTACTGGTAGTCTCATTATGACACTCTTCATGAGGTATCAAGATCGTACTTTCAATTGGAGTAACTGCTACAATCGTAACATTTTCACTAACCTCAACACTTTTATGACTCAAATATGACTTCACTGCTAGCACAATAGCAATTAAAACAATCAGAAATATCAATATTTTCATCCATGGACGACGGCGAGGCTGTGAATAGCTATTTTGGTCTTGATAGTTATCATCCATTTCATCTCGTGGCAATGGTTCATCATAGTTACGTTTTTGGCGTGCACGGCGCGGATCTTGTTTCAATTTATATTTTCCCTTTACTTAATTAAGCCAAAACCAGCCACAACAAAAAATAGCAATTACTATCAATGTTGGAGACAGTTCATTAAATTTGCCAAGCATCAATTTTAGCAAAGTGTAGGATAAAATGCCAAAAATTGCACCAGCGGTGATTGAAAAGCACAAAGGCATCATTATTACAGTAATAGCAATCGCGATAATATCTTCAAAATTTACCGACTTAATTTGGCGGATATTACTTAGCATGATTAGACCAACAACCATTAAAACTGGTGAGGTTGCTGCGCTGGGAATCACTCCTATAAGAGGAGCTAAAAATACAAAAGGAATACAAATCAGTGCCGTTATAAACGAAGCTAAACCAGTTTTAGCGCCATTTTGAATTGCGGCAGAACTTTCAACAAAGATTACACTTGGTGATATACCAAAAAATGAGGCAACAATTCCGCCTACACTATCAGTTAGAAGTGATTTTTTAAGATATGCCCCCTTCTCTTGCTGAGAATTAAAATGCAATTGAGCTAACAACCCCATAGTTGTTGAAGTTGCATCAAAGAAATTAACAATAAACAATGATAAAATAGCAGGCAAAACGCTAAGTTTTAATGCAGCAAGCATATCAATTTGCATGAATAAACTAAAATCAGGCATTTGAATAAAAGTTTTAGGTAATGATTGCGGATAGACTATAAGATAGATCAGGGAAATAACAATAATGGGTAATAAGAATGCATAGATTTTGCGCTTGATAAACAAAACACTCGCAGCAATAAATCCTAGACAGGTCAAAATAATTGGCAAATCAAAATGCCCGATGCCAATAATAGTATTATTGTTGGCGCTCACAATACCAACATTCTTAATCCCGATAAAAAATAGAAAAAATCCTATTCCTGCACTAAGTGCGATCTGTAAGATTTCCGGAATAGCATGAACAATTATCTGGCGAATCTTGGTTACCGAGAAAATAAATAAGAGTACACTTGAAAATAGAACCACTCCAAGCACTGTCGGAACACTTAATTTGTCATGCAAAACCAAATTATATGCAATAATTGCATTAATTCCCATCCCAGGAGCTAAGACAAATGGAAGTTTAATTACAAAACTTGCAAAAATCGTCATCACGACAATAATCGCAACAGTTGATGTAATCGCAGCATTAAGAGGAAACCCTGCTCCATTAGCATGTAAAATTAGTGGATTAACCATAATAATGTAGGCAATAGCCATGAAGTTTATCAGTCCGCCAGTAATCTCTCTGTGTAAATCAATTGGTGTCTCCGGATGATACGAAAATAACTTGGCTAACATTGCTAAACTCCCTTGCAAAAATTAATTATTAATTGTTCCAATTTTACTAGTGGATCGCCCACGATGATTCCTTTTATCATTCCATCAATTTGTGCCAATTCATCTAAATTAGAAAGTAGCTGCTGATAAGATAATCTCTGGTTTGCCTGATTAAACGCAGCGATACTCTCGCCCCAAATTCTTAAATCTCCTGCTACGCTTCTAAAATCTGGATTACTACGTAATGCACTTTTAATCTTAATTAATTTACGTAAATCTTCACCAAATTGCCAAATTAATAAAATCGCATCTTCAGTTGATTGAACAGCTTGGACATATACTTTTCTCATCTCCGTAACATCGCCACGTAAGTAATGATTAGAGATGGCAAAAACAGTAAACTGCGAATTATCTAGAAGTAGAGTTTTCAACTCATCATAGCTAACAGGCGATTTTGTTTGAAATAACCAACTTAGGCGAATAACTTCCTGATGAAGCTGTGTCGGATTACTTTGATTCATTTCCAATAAAAGATCTAGCCCTGCATTATCCAGTTTTAATTTGAAAACGTCAAGCAAACTTAATGTCCACTGACGTAGCTCACCTTCACTAGCAGTAAGAAGTAAGCTATCACACGTTTCATTCCATTTTTTGAACCAACTACTTCCCTGATCTTTTTTATCCAATTTATCACAACTGATTATCAGATAATTATTCTCATCTAAATCAGGCAATAAATTTAGTAATTGTTGCTGCTGCTCTATCGTTGGCTTAGTCTTAAAGCTGACCTCAATCCAATTTTTATCACCAAAAAGGGAATTACTACGAATAAGTTCCTCGATTGCGGTAAACTGAAAATATCGATCTGCAGCATAGCTACTACGCAAATAACTGCCAGTCAACTTTGCAAGACTTCGCTCTCGTAAAAAATTAATTATCACTGAGGATTCATCTGGAGCACTGAGTAATACCCCAGATGATTTAGTCAGAACTGTAAGCAGAAAATTACTTAGATTCAGTAACATTTGGAGAAATCAGTAACGGATGAGAATAAACAATCCGACGAATAAGTGAATTGATTACATTTTGGTGGATTTGATCCCAAGTCTTCTCCTCTTGTTGCTGGGCGGATAAAATCAAACTATTATTAAATGCCATAACCATTTGATTCTGTACCACGATATCATTGCTCAGAGGTTCACCCTTTGGAGTATAAACCTGAGCTGTTACTTGGTATGTCAATAAATAACTGGCAATTTGCCCTACACTATTGAAATTATTGGCATCACGACTTGTTTGTTCATTAGCAACAATGATAACCGCCTCAGCACTTTCCTTACTCTTAACCAGCATAGTTAAGCTCTCTGCTTGTATCGTATGCTGTAAGGCTGAACAAATAACTACACTATCACATTGCAGATAGGTTTTTTTATAAGGAAACGCAAAGCTTCCGTTTTCCCCGCGTAGATGAAATCCACAACCAACCAACGTGACTATAACCAGACTCAAAACAATATTAACCCAATTTCGCACATTACACCTCTTTGCTCAATTTTACTATTTTAACTTACTTACTCTTTTATTTTTGCTACGCGAGTTCTTGATACTGGAGCTTTTGTAGATTCGGCTATATTCGTTGAATTTGAAGCAACCTGTGGAGTACGTTTCCGTTTGACTGATTGAGTCAAAACTGCTTCCGATTCAGCTCGTAAATTTGCAACTTGCTCAGTTAATTTACTCGCCAAGCTTTCTTTAAAAACTGCACGACCTAATTTACTCATTAGAAACTCTTGTGCAGCAACCCGTTTGCCAACAATTGGAACTTTATGATAATTACCGTCTGCATCCATTTGCCACGAATTCACATTATCTTGAATATAGAGTTTTAGACTTTCATCAATTACCCGACGTTTGATTCGAGAATTCAAAATCGGGATACAGGTTTCAACCCGTTTAAAGAAATTACGTTTCATCCAATCTGCGGAGGCAATAAACACATCTTCATTGCCTGAATCATAAAAATAAAACACTCGGTGATGTTCCAAAAAGCGTCC
>SSGY01000060.1 GCA_008017145.1 Neisseriales bacterium | reverse complement strand
GCTTATTTGAGAGCATTGAGCAAGTAAAACAACAATCAACTCAGTGGCTCTGGATGTATAATAATGTGAGACCACATATGGCAAATGGTGGCATACCACCAGTATTTAAGAAGTAATTATTTAAGCCGTAAATAATCTATACTTTTAAATTGCTCTAAAAATGGGAGTATTACCGCACCACTACTGCCGTTGTAATTGTAAGCAATACTAATATCTCCAGTATTTTGAGCGGTTGCCGTCGTGTTATTATAAGTTACCGTTACATCACAACTACCGCTACTTGCAGCAAGACTATCACTAATGGTTGCCGGACTGGTTCCTTGAGTTACCGTACAGCTATTACTATTGCCGCTACTTATTGTGAAGTTTGCAGGTAAAGTCAAGACTAGATTATCTTCAACCGTATTGCCGCTATTAGTTAAAGTCAGTTGACGGGATACCGTTCCGATTGCAGTAGTAGTAAAGAAATCATTATCCGGACTAATCACGCTAGTTAAGCCAACAACTGGTGCTGGCGGAACCAGTGTCGGTGTTGGGCTCGGACTAGGATTCGGTTGTGGACTAACATTCTGCTCAGCAACCGCACTAGTACTCGTATTTTCCTTACCATTGTTATAATTTAGTGTTATGGCTCCACTAGTTGCAGGTAATACCGGATTCTTCAGTTTAAAAGTTGCGGTAGTTGTTTCACCACCATTTAAACTTACTGGACTAAAGACTACTTCAATATTGGGATTATTTGCTATTAAGCTTTGTAATTGAGCTGATGTATCTCCACTATTTACTAACGTAATAGTTTGTTCAGGATTAGCAGTTGTCAGATAAATTGCACCCGGTAACATATCAGTAATACCAACCCCGCTGGTAGTAGTCAGAGTGCTACCTCCCGCCGCAGTCGAAATTATCGTTACACTGCCGTCACTCGCTACCTGTTGAGTTTGAACTTTAATTGTCTGGCTAATTCCGCTACTTGCTGAAATTGGAAGTAGAACACTAAAAGTTGAACCTTGAGCACTACTAACATTGCCGCTAATTAGCTGTTGGTTAGGAAGTGGGTGACCATTACCGTCAACCAAGACAATCTTGTTAAAGCTTCCAGTTTTATCTGAAGCCACGATTCCACTTACCAAAATATATGGTACTCCAGCAATTACTGTGTGGTAATAGCTTAAAGTAACACCATCAGCACCAATAACACTATTGTAGTAGGCTTGTTCAACCCCTATCGGTAAAGCAGTAGTCATTGATTGTGAAGATTTAATCAGCTCACTTGCTAATGAAGCATCATTATTAACACTAAAACCTAGGCTTCCAGCAATCGCTCCAGCTATGACATTTAGCTTGATATTACACGAGCTATTAGCGAGAATAATTGCACACACCCAGAAGTTTATTGAATATCGCGAATTACTCCTGAACTAGCAACTAGTTTTGCATTTGCCTGCTCCAAAGTCAAATTATTTATTATCATTACGATTGCAGTTTTAACATGATTATTGGCAAGCTTCAAGAATTTTTCTGCAGTAGCATAATCAACTTCAGTTGCTTCCATAATAATTTTTTTCGCACGTGCTTCTAGTTTAGCATTGGACGTTTTTACATCAACCATTAAGTTTTTATAGACTTTACCAAGATTGATCATAGTCGTCGTACTTAGCATGTTCAAGATTAGTTTTTGAGTAGTCCCAGCTTTCATTCGGGTTGAACCAGAAATTACTTCTGCGCCAGCGGAAACTTCGATTTTTATATCCGCATGTTCCCCGATCACACTATTTTTATTACAGGCAACTGCGATTGTTTTACACCCCAGCGAGCGAGCATAATCCAAACCACCGATTACATAAGGAGTGCGGCCTGAAGCAGCAATTCCACACACAATATCATGCGATGTTAAATTGGCTTGTTTAAGATCTTCAACACCAAGTTCTTCCTTATCTTCAACACCTTCCTGAGCTTTAATAAACGCTTTCTCACCTCCAGCAATAAGTCCAACTACGGTATTATAGTCAACTCCATAAGTTGGCGGACACTCTACCGCATCCAAAATTCCTAAACGTCCACTAGTACCAGCACCAATATAAATCAAACGTCCACCGTTTTTCATCGCTGCTGTAATTGCATCGACTGCAGTAGCAATTGCCGGTAATTCTTCAGCAATCGCCAAAGCTACTTTTTGATCTTCCTGATTGATAATTTTCAATTTTTCAAGCGTAGGTACAATATCAATGTTTAGAGAACTAGGATTAATATTTTCAGTAGTTAATGTTTTTAACTGTGCCAAAATTTCTTGTTGTTGCATGAATTTTCCTTTGATAAATTATTTATTGTGTTATATCCCATATTGTTTGTGCTTCTCTGCAACCTAAATCTCATAATGTAATAGTTGATGCTGTAAACCTGTGCTTAGGGTTTAATAATTCATCTTGCGCCGATAT
The DNA here is from genome assembly GCA_008017145.1 of Neisseriales bacterium. The sequence continues at coordinate 3,971 of SSGY01000060.1, read as the reverse complement.
AATTGCAAGTTCTCTTCTTTCAAGTTTCAGAGTCTCAGCAAATATTGCAAATAATGCGGCAGCGGTGTGTTCTAAACTTAGTTTCAAATTTTTAGTTTCAAGATATTTAGCCAAATAAATTGCCGCTGTCATATCACCAGATCCATTCGGTGCAATTGGCATCTCAAGCCGTGGAGTGGCAACTAGATAAGCTTCGTATTTGCTTGACAATAACATCTCAATCTGCGATGGATCAGCATCATTTCTAGTTAAACTGGTTACCAAAATTTGTTTAGCGCCTTTATCATGAAGCACAGCACATGCCTCTCTGGCATCGGCAAGAGTCGCGATTTCAATCCCAGTTAAATTAGTTAATTCAAATTGATTGGGGGTTAAAATGGTTGCATTGGGTAAGGCTTGGTCGCGAAAAAACTCCGGTACTCCAGCCTTAACAAAGACACCACGACCAATATCGCCAATTACTGGATCACAGCAATAGATTAACTGTGGGTTTATTACACGTAATTTCTGTAGCCACTTTAGAAGTACCTCACCAAGAGAGCTATCGCCTAAGTATCCGGTTAATACACCATCAATATATCTAAGCATACCTTGTTGCTCTAGACCTGCAAAAATTTTATCAATATGTTCAACAGTCATAATATCACCAGTCCATGAGCCATAACCAGTATGGTTCGAAAACTGTACAGTATTAATTGTAACAACTTCATGACCTAAACGCTGCAAAGGAAAAACTGCAGCACGATTTCCTACGTAGCCATATGCCACATGCGATTGTAACGATAAAATATTTGCCATTTTCTTCCTTTATTCTGTAACTGGATTTTTTAAACGTGCAAAGCATTCCTCAATGAACTGAATAAACAGATCGGTCAAAACACTTTCACTATTTGGAAGGCGCACTAGATAGAAGGATAGCATGCCTCAATTATATTCGGGATAAATTTTGATCAACTGACCTGATGCAAGCTCTTCGGCATATAACTCATCCCAACCACCAGCAATAACATGTCCGCTCAAAGCCATATATTTACCATGCATACTATTACTTACATTAAGCCGTGAACTACCAACCAAATGCAGCTCTTCACCACTATCATGGTGCAAAAAATAATCTTGTTCCGAGATACTGCCCCCCTTAAGCGATCCAGTAGTTAAATGTGTTGCAATACAGTCATGGATAGAGTCTGGCAAACCGTAACGCTCTATATATTCTGGTGTACAATAAATATGTAAGGGCACTGAGTGGAGCAGCTTTATTTTAGTAGTTTGTTGTTTAGGAATCTCACTAACTACTGCTAAATCAAACTTTTCACGAACCAAATCAATCTCACGATTTTGGTATGCAATATTCAGTTCAATTCCTGGATTTTTCTGCATAAATTCGGCAACAAATGGAGCAATTCCATAAATAGATAATGCAGTTGGTAATGAAACATTTAACTTCCCACTGATTGACTCACCTTCTCGTTTAAGGCTATTAATAATCTTATTATAGTGATCAACCTGACCACTAAACCCCTCATACAATCTATACCCCGCGCTAGTTATTTCAAAATTACAGGTGTTACGTTTAATCAGTGGCACACCAAGACTTTGCTCTAGTTGTGAAATCTTACGGCTAAGCGTAGGCTGGCTAATGTGAAATTTATTTGCAGTTTGACTATAATTACCAATATTAACTAGATGCACAAATAACAAAATATCATCTAACATAATAGACTCCAAAGCGTGAATTAATCATTATTTAAATATGTTATTATATAGTTCATCCATTTTAGCTTTCACCAGTGGATCTTGAGTAATTATCCTTCCCCATTCGCGATTAGTTTCACCATGAATTTTATTGGTCGCATCAATGCCCATTTTGCTTCCTAGACCAGAAATTGGCGATGCAAAATCCAGATAATCGATTGGTGTACGATCAATCATTGTGGTATCACGTAAGGGATCAACTCGGGTCGTTAGTGCCCAGATAACATCTTTCCAATCACGAATATTTACATCATCATCAACTACAATGATAAATTTGGTATACATAAACTGACGTAGATAGCTCCAAATACCCAGCATTACCCGTTTAGAATGTCCAGCATAACGTTTTTTAATCGACACAACTGCTAAACGATAACTACATCCTTCGGGAGGTAGATAAAAATCAATAATTTCGGGAAATTGCTTTTGTAATAGCGGAACGAAGACTTCATTTAGAGCTTCCCCCAAAATTGCCGGCTCATCAATCGGCTTGCCGGTATAAGTGCTATGATAAATCGGGTTTTCACGCATCGTAATTTTTTCGATAGTCATTACTGGAAAAGTATCTTGTTCATTATAGTATCCAGTATGATCGCCATAGGGTCCTTCTACCGCTGTATCATTTGGATAGATAAACCCCTCCAAAACAATCTCGGCATAAGCAGGAACTTGTAAATCAGATAAAAGACATTTGGTTAATTCGGTGCGACTACCGCGTAATAAACCTGCAAATTGATATTCAGAAAGACTATCAGGAACTGGTGTCACCGCCCCCAAAATGGTTGCTGGATCGCAGCCCAAGACTACGGCAATCGGATAGGGTTTATCTGGATTCTCGCGACAATGCTCGAGATAATCTAGTGCTCCGCCACGATGAGATAACCAACGCATAATTACTCGATTTTTGCCGATAACTTGTTGACGGTAAATACCCAGATTTTGGCGTTTTTTGTATGGACCTTTGGTAACAACTAAGCCCCAAGTAATTAGAGGTGCAACATCTTCGCTATGGCAATGCCAAATCGGCAAAGCTTCCAGATCAACTTCATCTTTTTCAATGATAATTTGCTGTACTGGAGCTTTAGTAATAGTTTTTGGCAGCATATTATAAAGCTGTTTTAATAACGGTAACTTATCCCAAGCATCACGTAAGCCTTTGGGCGGTTGTGGCTCTTTGAGTTCAGCCAAAAATTCACCCACCGCTCTTAATTCGCTGATATTATCTTTGCCCATACCCAGAGCCACGCGTCTGGTTGTGCCAAATAAATTACCCAACACAGGTATTTGATACCCTGTTGGATTTTCAAATAAAATTGCTGGACCGCCAGCACGCAATACCTTATCACATAAGGCAGTCATTTCTAGGTGTGGGGAAACTGGTTGTTGAATGCGTTTTAATTCGCCAAGAGATTCAAGATTAGTTATAAATTCTCGTAAATCGCGGTATTTCATAGTCCATCTGCTTTTTAAATCTAGTAGCAGCTATTTTAACATTGACGCTGCCACTAGATTAGAATGAATTAGCAATTTTTAAGCGTTTTATACTTCTTCTAGAGTTTTAGAACGCACCAACACTATGAAGATTAGGATCTCGCAAAACTGGTTGAGTTTAGTTCATTTTAAAATTGATTGCTATCAATTACTATATTGTATTGTTGCCAGTCCTGCATTGTTTGGCTGATTGATATTTGCTAGTGAAAGTTGTAAATTATCACCATTAGCAAACTGAATACTATCATTTGTGCGAGTTGCCGATAAATTCATATCATTTAATGTTGCTGTGCTTCCACCAGGTGCATTGGTACAATCAGATAATCCCGGAATACATGCAAACGCAATTCCACATCCAGTTCCAGAACCAGTTCCTGGTATAGTAGCACATGTAGCTTGCAACATTAATGCGTGATAATTATCATAATATATGGTAGGTAGGGATCTAACAACAAGCGAATTGCTATAGTAAACGTTAATTACATTTAAAGGACCTTCCATATCATACGTACCGCGTGGAACAGTTTGAACATTTTGAGCAACAGTTCCTATAGAACCAGGTTGAGTAATATCAAATATACCAGAGCCAGAGCCCCCCATTACTGAAAAGCCAGTGGTACCATTATTATAATCGGGTAAAATAGCTTGCATTGTACCAAGATAATAAGCTGGCAATGGAACAAATATATATGCCCAGCTGTATTGGGATTGAGCTATATTAGGAG
>SSGY01000065.1 GCA_008017145.1 Neisseriales bacterium | reverse complement strand
TTCTTTATCACCTTCTCCAGTTTCTAATGAACCAAGACAACCAAGCTCACCTTCAATCGAAACGCCCACTGCGTGTGCCATTTCAGCAACTTTACGCGTTACTTCGACGTTATATTCATAGCTACTTGGTGTTTTAGCATCACTCATTAATGATCCATCCATCATTACTGAGGAGAAGTTAGCTTGGATTGCTTGAAAACAAGTGCTCGGTGATGAGCCATGATCTAAATGCATTACTACTGGGATTTCAGGGTATTCTGCAATAGCTCCCTCAATCAAATGGCGTAGAAAATGTTCTCCTGCGTATTTGCGTGCACCTGCGGATGCTTGGAGAATCACTGGCGAATTAGTAAGCGTTGCTGCTTCCATAATTGCTTGAACTTGTTCAAGGTTATTGACATTAAATGCTGGTACAGCATAACCATTTTCAGCGGCGTGATCCAAAACTTGACGTAGTGCTACTAAAGCCATCAGTATTCTCCTTGCAAATTAAGAGTATTTAATTAGTTTTTTTGCGCTGACGCTAAACAAAAACGTCAGTGCAAAAATTGAAAATAACAAAATATAAACAGCTGGTAACCAGAGTAATCCAGTTAATTTTATTCCAGCAAATAACAGCATCTGAGTTAGCCCAGCTACAATGCCAAATGATATATTATAACTTAAACCGACACCTGAGTAACGAACTTGTACTGGAAAAAAACTTGCTGAAAGCACAGGTAAGCGTCCGCAGATGATACCAATATATAGGAGTATTGCATAATGAAAGGCAACAATTTGCATCAAATTCAATGAGGAGTAGTGCGTGAATAGCACAAGATTTACCAGATTAAATATTATTACACTAATAATTAGAAAGCTCTTGCCAAATAAGTAGTGAAATTTACCAGTTAAAAAAGCACTGACAATAAAAATTATAATTGAATAAGAGTTATATTTGAGAATTTCATTCATTGGGAAATGGTAGTAATTTGCAAGATAGGTTGGCATGAAAAAGGTATATACGGCAAGTGAACTAGCCAGCAACGAACCAAATGAGACCATTTGCCAAATGGCGGTTTTATGTTCGTCCCATAACTGTTTAAATGGAGCTCGTGGCTGCCTATCAATAAACTGTTTGTAGCTGGCAAATTCTGGTGTTTCTAACAAATTTTTACGGAGATAATAACTAATGACACCAAAAACACCACCTAAAATAAATGCGATCCGCCATGGTGCAAAGCCTAGATCAGTTTTACTTAGCAAAACGGCACCGAGCATTGATGCCAGAAAAAAACCGATATTAGTACCTGCAATCACGATATTAGTGTTAAAGGCCTTGTTTTGTGGTTTAGATAACTCATAGGCAAAGACTACTGACCCAGGGATTTCACCACCGATAGCCAGTCCTTGAATTGCTCTCAATAGTATCAAAATTATGGTAGCAAAAATTCCTATGTTTTGATAACTGGGGATGAAAGCAATCAAGAAAGTTGGAATTGCCATTAATAATACGGTATAAACAAAGATATTTTTGCGTCCGCGCGTATCGCCGAAATGAGCAAAAACTATACCTCCAAGAGGGCGGAGTAGGGCACCAATAGCAAAGATACCAAAGCTGGCAATAATATTCGCTGATTCATTATGAATTGGAATCAGGCTTTCGCCAATACTTTTGGCAAAATAAATAAAAATTGCAAAATCATAGTATTCTAAAATTGCACCGAGAGTTATTAGAGCAAAGGATTTTTTCATAAATATTTATACTTTATTCTTTGGACTCTGCACGCAGAGATTTTCCACTGCTCAACGCGTAAACAATCGAGAGAATTAATAACCAAGCTGGAGCTACGTAGATACTGAGTTCCATGTCTGCATTTTGTGCCATAACCATTAGAATCACAAATAGTACACCCATAGTAATGATGTTAATGTATGGAAACCAAGGCATTGCATAAAATAGTTCTTTACCAGCTAGTGATTTTTGTTTTCTAAAACGCATATGGGCAAGTAAGATGATAAACCAGTTAATAATTATGGCAACCGTTATTAGCGCAAATAGATATTGTAGGATTTTAGCTGGAAAAGTATAATTAGCAATTACGACAATAAACGTCATTGCACTTGTGAATATAACGGCATTACCGGGTAGTTTATTTTTATCGGTTTTGGCAAATACTTGAGGAGCTTGTTTATTTAACGATAAACTATAGACAAAGCGTGAGGCAACATAGATACAGCTATTTAGTGCTGATAATGAAGCGGTAATTGCGACCATATTAATAATATCGGCGGAATTGGTAAAGCCTAATTTACTAAAAACATCGGTAAATGGATTTGTGTCGCGAGTTATATTTTGAAATGGATACATCATTACAATTACTGCCAAAGTTAGTACGTAAAATAAAATTATACGGACTATCACACCATTAATTGCTTTAGGAATAGATTTACGTGGATTTGCCGCCTCTCCTGCCGCGACACTTACAAATTCTGACCCGCAAAAAGACAAGCAGACTATCACCAGCGAGTTAAGAAAACCAAGAGCTCCATGACTAAAGAAAATATTCAGGTGACTATAATCATGTAAATTTTTAACTGCAATTGTATTTACTGCACGATCTGCAAAGATTAAATAACAACCAACAACAATCATAAAAATAATAACCGTGACTTTTATTCCGGCAAACCAAAATTCAGTTTCGCCAAAATATTTAACTCCAATTAGGTTTATTCCACCAAAAACAGCCAATAACACTAAGCAGGTAATCCAATGCGGGATATGAATCCAATAATCAAGCAAGGTGCCGACGGCTGTCACTTCCAGCATACATGAGGTTGTAAAAAGCAGCCATGCATTCCAACCAGCTACAAAACCAACGCCATTGCCTAGGTAAAGACGGGCATACTCAACAAATGAACCCGAGCATGGGTGATCTACTGTCATTTCACCAAGCGCACGCATCACGGCATAGATTATTAAGCCACCTAGAGCATATGCCAAAGCAATTGATGGACCAGTCATTTCAATTGCCCGGGCAGATCCTAGAAAGAACCCTGTCCCGATTGCGCCACCCAGAGCAATCATCTGTATATGGCGATTTTTTAATTTATGTTGTAGATTTTCGTGCATCTCTAGCGTATTCCTTTTGAATATATACTTATTGTCTTTGAATCCTTAGTTTCGTCATAGTTTACAGCTAAGGCGTATATTATACCGTGATTTTACTACGCTGAAATTATGCAGATATTGAGCCAAAATATATGAATGAATAGTTTAGTAATTAAACATAGTTTTTTTGTCAAAAATTACCAGATTTGAGAGTATTTCGCTGCGATGCAGCAATTGATATAATATACTGTTGTGAATCGTAATAAAAATATTTTTAAAAATTTATTTAATTAAAAAATTCTGAATGGGGTAAAAACTGCACACCAGAAAATTTTTTTTGTTAAAATAGCCCGCTTGAACAATTTTAAATCTTGTGGAATCAGGTAACATATATCCTGATGTAGCCTTATTGTACTCTAATAGACTTCTTGCATAAGCCGCTTCTTTAGCTCTTATATGTCGTCGTAAATACTTATCCAGTGCTTATGTACTTCTCGTGTACATTCCGCGCTTTAAAGAATTTACTCCTAGTCTAAGAACTAAATAGTTGCTTATGCAGGATGTCTAATGAGTATGTTTTAGGAAAGTTACTCTTAATGGCTATTTTGGAATTAAAGAATATAGTTAAGCAATTTGCTGACTATACTGCGGTAAATGGGGTTAGTCTAAGTATTGAACAAGGTGAGTTTTTTACCCTTTTAGGACCTTCGGGCTGTGGAAAGACTACTTTGTTGAGAATGATAGCGGGGTTTGAATCGCCAGACTCAGGACAAATCTTACTTGATGGCAAAGATATCAAAAATTTACCGCCTGAAAAGCGTCCATTACATACAGTATTCCAGAGCTATGCCTTGTTTCCGCATATGACAGTGCGTGACAATATTGCATTTCCACTCAAAATGGCAAAATGGAATAAATCTGAGATTGATGAGCGAGTTAAGGAGCAGATCAGTAGTGTTCAATTAGAGCGCTTTGCTGAGCGTTATCCACATGAATTATCTGGTGGTCAACGTCAGCGGGTTGCGATTGCACGGTCTTTGGTAGATCGACCTAAATTACTATTGCTGGATGAACCTCTGTCAGCGCTGGATGCACGATTACGTGAACATATGCACGTTGAGCTAGTTAAAATGCAAGAAAAAAGTGGTGTAACTTTCGTTTATGTAACTCACGATCAGAGCGAAGCTTTAGCTCTTTCAAGCAGAGTTGCAGTGATGAATCACGGTATCGTTGAGCAGCTTGGTACTCCGCGCGAAATTTACTCACATCCTAAGACATATTATGTTGCTGACTTTATCGGTAAATGTAACTTACTTAAAGCCAAATGTGTAGGTGTGAATGGTGAAGAGGAGGCAATGCTTAAAGTTGCCGATAGTTTTGAATTAACGATAGCTAATCCCGAGAATAAATTTAATATTGGAACCGAAGGCTGGTTTGCAATTCGCCCAGAGAAGATTAAAGCAAATTGGGATCCACGAGTTGAAGATGGAGTTGCCAACTTTAAAGCTAAAGTTAAGGGCTATTATTATTACGGGGATGGAACATTATACGAGTTTTTACTTGAAAACGGTACAGTTATCCAATGTATGTTATCGAATAATCGTCCTCATCAAGCATCATTCTTTGAAGATCATGATGATGTTTATATTTCAGTTAACCCGCTTGCCGGTAATTTTTTGGTGGAGTAGTCTTTATGACACAAAAAGTTAAGCAGGGTTTAAGTGAGAAATGGGTTTTATCATTACCACCAGTAGTTTATTTGATAGGCTTATTTCTAATACCAACGCTATTAATGGTTTTTATTGCCTTTCGTGAACCAGGCGATTATGGTGGTGTTGCGCCATTATTAAACCATAGCAATGGTAGTACTACACTCAATCTTACCTTAGATGGCTTCAAGTATGCTTTTACCAGCGGTTTTATCTGGAAGCTATTTTTGCGCTCGGTGGTTTTTTCGGTAATTACAACTTTTATCTGTTTAATTATTGGTTATCCGTTGGCGCTAATGATCGCGAAAAGTAATAAAAAGATTCGCGACTTTTTGCTTCTTTTAGTAATTATTCCATTTTGGAGTAATTTCCTGATTCGGATCTATGCTTGGATGATAATTTTAGGTCCAGAATCAACAGTGAGTAATATTGTAAATCAAGTTTTGCATTGGTTCGGTTTTGCACCAGTCGATTTACTTTTTTCTTCAGCTGCAGTGGTGATTTGTCTGGTCTATATCAATTTACCGTTTATGATTTTACCGCTCTATGCTAATTTAGAAAAGCATGATGTAGCTTTATTGGAAGCTAGCCGTGATTTGGGTGCAACTAAAGCTAAGTCATTCTGGCAGGTGACTATTCCATTGAGTTTACCGGGTATTTTGGCAGGCTGCGGATTGGTGTTTATTCCTTGTATTGGAATGTTCGTTGTACCAGAACTGGTCGGAAATAATTGTTCAATGATGATTGGTAATCTGATTAAGCAACAGTTTTTACAAACTATGAATTGGCCATTAGGTAGTGTTACTTCAATAGTAATGACTTGCTCAGTATTGGCAATTTCACTGTTTGTTGGTTTTCTAGCTAGTCGTAGTGGAGGGCTTAAATATGCACGGAAGTAAATTGTCTAAAAGCCTGATATTCTCTGGAACACTAGTTTATTTATTCCTCTATCTGCCGTTACTGATTTTAATCGTGTATTCATTTAATGATTCACGGGTAAATGTTGGTTGGGTGGGCTTTACGCTAAAATGGTATAAAGTCCTTTTTGCAGACAAACAATTAATCGGTGCGGCAATTAATTCGGTGATTATCGCCTTGATAGCTAGTACGGTCTCTGTTATTTTAGGTACGTTGGCGGGAGTGGCGTTGCACAAATATAAGGTTCCGTTACTTTCGACCTTGGTTATGATTCCTGTAGCAGCTCCTGAGTTATTGGTTGGCGTATCGCTATTGCTCTTTTTCTTACTAATTAATTTTAGTTTGGGGATGATTTCAATTACTTTAGCGCACATTGCGTTTTGTCTATCTTTTGTTACTATTGCAGTAAAGACCCGTATGCATGGAATGGATGATAGTTTGATAGATGCCGCTCGTGATTTGGGTGCTTCGCCAGTACGTGCATTTTTCTCTGTTTTAATTCCAACTATTTTACCGGGAATTATTGCGGGGTGGTTAATGGCGTTCACTTTATCCTTAGATGATTTTGTAATTACCTTCTTTACTGCTGGGGTTGGTTCCTCTACTTTACCATTAGCAATTTATTCAATGCTGAAAATGGGTGTTACTCCTGAGGTAAATGCTGCTTCAACGGTGATTATTATTTGTACTCTAATCCTAACTTCGATTGCGACTAAGATTTCGCCACAGCTTTTTAAATAGGCAACAAAGATGAAAAAATTCTTATACTTATTAATCTGCTTATTTAGTTATCAGCTGGCTTTTGCTGCTAATGAGTTCAATCTATATATTGGTTCTAATTATATTGCAGATAGTACCGTAAAGCGTTTTGACGATCAAAATAACTGTACTTTAGTGCAAAATTTCTTTAACGATAATGAAGAAATGCTGGCAAAGATTGTTGCTGGGGCAAACGGTTATAATACCATTGTTGCAACTAGTTATGCGGTTGAAGAGTTGGCTCTG
>SSGY01000053.1 GCA_008017145.1 Neisseriales bacterium | reverse complement strand
TTGAAGAATCGAAATCAGACAGAAGAAGCAACAAGAATTGCTTGGTGACAATAGAGACTTGGTCCCACTCCTTCCCATCTCGAACAGGACAGTGAAACGAGTCATCGCCGATGATAGTGTGGTTCGCCCATGCGAAAGTAGGACATTGCCAGGCTCCAAATACTAAGCCCAGATTATCTCTGGGCTTTTTACATGTATATATGGAAATAGAGCAAAGCTATACAACGTCTGCTGATTGAATTGCAACTTATTTTTATGACATATACAAACTAATTCAAACCATCATATCTCCCTCCATATGCCAATGAGCGTTTGCTCAATGGCTCATATGGAGCAACATTTTAGACAAAATTATAATCAGCATATCGTTATCCCACAAACCACTGGGCAACTCTTTGCTTAGTAGCTAAGCTTAAATTATCTGACGATTCTCATTTTTACTAATGTATAGTTAACACATAAATAAACTACCTTTTTGTTATAATATAGCTTTAATTTTAAGATAATAGAAATGCGTGCATATTCACAAGACCTGAGTGATAGAGCAATAAAATTATATTTGACTGGTGTTTATACTTAGAAGTCGTTGTCAGAATTCTTATCAGCAGGCTATAAAACATTACGCAAGTGGATCACAATCTATGAAACTACTGGGTCATGTAAACTAATTAAATCTGATCTAGTTGGTCGTAAGAGATTATTTGACAATAAAGATGCAATATTAGACTATTTAAAATTACACCCTGATTCGGATGGTAAGGAACTGCGTAATGCATTGGCACCTCATGTTACACAAAGTTGCTTTTACAATACCCTTAATCAACTTGATATAACATATAAAAAAGAGGTAAAGTATAAAAAACGCTGCGTACAAAAGCGCAATGAATATGCGTCGGTGATAAAAGAACTTGATATCAACAACCTAGTCTATATTGATAAAACTGGTGTAGATAATAACATGTCTAAGCTTCGTGGTTGGTCAGGAAGAGGGTGTAAATCCTTTACTGAAGCATTAGGTTTTCGAAATAAGCGTATTACTCTTATTGCTGGATATTGCTACGGTACTAAAGAACTAGTTGCTTCAATGGAGTATGATGGTTATACTAATTCGGATGTATTTTTAACTTGGGTTGAATAATTTCTATGCAAAGAATTAAAACCTAATCAGGTTGTAATTATGGATAATGCGAGCTTTCATAAATCAAGCAAAGTTAAAAATCTCATTGAAAGCGGGGGGTAAGTTAGTTTATTTGCCGCCATATTCACCAGACCTTAATCCAATTGAACATGTTTAGGCTAACCTTAAATACTAACTATATTTGTTAAGCTGTCATTGTGTACTGGCGGTAGAGTAGAAACAATCAGATCTATTAAAATCAAAGATATCAACTTTACAGAGAATACAATTAACTTAGTTGATCTAAAAGGTAAGGCTTCTGGTAAGAATGATGTTAGTTACATTGGTTTTATTAATCCAAGTCTATTAGTTGAAATATCAATTTATATACATAAACATAACTTACTGCAAAATAACTACTTATTCTCTTATGATAATATTAGACGTATTTCAAGAGATAATCTCCGTAATCATTTACAAAAGATATTCAATGAACTATTTAATCAACATTTTGATTCAAATGATCGTAAGAATAGAGCCGTATTACATACATTACGTCATACTTTTGCTACTCAACTGGCTAAGGTTGGTACACCAATTATACCATTCAGAAATTAATGAATCATAGCGATATTAAGATGACTGCTAGATATACCAAATTCTCACCTGAAAATGGTAAAAATGCGGTTAATGCTTTAGATTTGTACTAAAATTGTATTTTGTAACAAATCTAATCTATTGTATTGCATTGTATGGGTATTTTGTGCTTTTTGTGTTAATATTTATATACGGATGATCGATTATGGTATAATATATATGTATTAGTAATTTTTCAGCAACAAAAAATTATATCTTAAAAATTAAGGCATATTGTGAAAAAGTTCTATTGAATAATCTTTCTATTGCCATTACCGTTATTTGCTATAGATTGTAACCAATACGGTAATCAGACTGTGTGTAATTAATTTTTAGAGTTATTGATGATTTATGGAATAAAGCATACTTGTGAATTATGAGAGAATCAAACCATGTGCAATTAATTTTGTTATAATAGGTTATCAAATGAAGAAAATATTATTGTCATTAGCTGTGATTTTTATACTTGTTGGCTGTGAAGAAAAAGGGGTTGTTAATGTAGACTCTTCTGGTTGTGATGCTAGCATAGATCTTGGTATTGATAGCTTCTTTGCGACATATCATACCTTTATTTGCGAATATAAATATGTTGGGTACTATGAAAGTAATTCTATACTGCAATATAAATACTGTAAGTATGTAGATTATTCTGGCTCTAAGTGTAAAACTTTATATTATTATAGTGATACACGTAAAATATGTAAAGATCCTACACGTCCTTACTATGATCAAGAATTAGGTAGTTGTATAGGATGTCCGGAAAGTTACTCATATCCAACAGATAATGGAATGTGTTCTAAAGATTACGGACAGAAGAGCGGCAGATTTATTTATGCTAATTAGGACTAATATAAGAAATCTCTTGCTACATGATAGAAATTAATTTTTTGCATTTTACCTCCATCGGTAAGTAACTAATACACAGCGAAATGAGCTTAATTGCATCGTATAAATTATTGTTTAGTTTTTGTATCAATAAATCGTAACCATATCTAAAAAAACTGTTTTGTTTATATCCATGCGTTTTTACCATAATTGGCTGATAGCTAGCTCTGACTAATCCAATTAAATAACAAATCGTTAACGCTAAAACTACTAGTTTGGTCAAGTTGCCAATTCGATCTTTTGCCGTAAAATGCGTATCTTCAAAGTTAATCCCTTTACTCTTGAGGTTGGCAAACAAACATTCAATCCGCCATCTCTTGGCATAAACCATGTACTCCCAACTCTTGGTTTAAAATACTACTTAGCTGATCAATCTTCATTTTAGGTATTATCTTTCTTTTCTTGGTCGAAAATTCGATAAATTAACCTATTTTTGAAGATATGGTCAGCTTTTTTTATTTCTGTCATGTAGCAAGAAATAAATTAGAGGTTTTTAATTTTGCTAGCATTAACCAAACATAATTTTACTTCCTATTATTATAAAGATGAAACCAACTAAGATATTGATTATTCGCTCACGTTTAAGATAGGCATCTTGAATTTTAGAATGGCTAAAAACAATACTTACACACACGAACCATAATAATGCAACAACTGCTTGTCCAATGATTATTATTATGTTAGTTGCTATTGAAGGATGTTGCTGTTCTGTGTAAGTTAAGATTGCTGCTGCCATTGTATACAGTTTCGGGTTGAGTAAATTGGTGAGTAGCCCTGCCCGAAAATAGGTTGACATTGGCGCACTTTGTTTGTATTGTTCTTCAATATGTTGTTGTTGTGACTTATTGCGGATACTCATAAAACCCAGATAGATTAAGTATGAACCACAAACTAGGCTAAAAGCAGCTTTGAATAAATGATAGCTAAATAAAACCTGTAGTCCACAGACAACTATGGTAAAGGAAAATAGGCAGCCAGTGGCAATTCCTAAAGCGGAAAATAGTCCGGCTCTTCTGCCATAACTTAATGAGTTCCTTAGTACCATGACGAAATCTGGACCAGGTGACATAACGGCCAGAAATAAGATAACTAAAGTTTTGATAATTAAAGAAATATCAATTAACATTAAATTTAAACTCCTTCCTGACCGTGAATATCATCGCGCCCAGGCTTAAATAAATAGCGAAATAATAAACCACCAAGAATAATGGTAAAACCACCAACTAAAACAGGTAAACGGGCATGGTGCGTAGCAATATACCCGGCTAATATTGCTGGAATAGCCTGAGCTAGGGCGTTTGCACTTGAGTTAATCCCCATTGCCTCACCTCTGATCTGTGGTGGACTTACACGAGTAATTAAGGCAGCTGAGAATGACATACTTAAAGCATTGCAAGTTGCCATAAAGGGTGGTAGCAAATATACAAGATTTGGATGGCTAACTGGTATAAAATAGTAACCTATCAAACATAAACCAGAGCCGATAATTGAGTAGCGTAGAACTTTATAATCCTGAACTTTTCCAGAGAGTCTTCGTACTATCAGCCCTTGTGCCAGAATAACCATAATCCCAATATAAGCATAAAAATCACCAATTTTACCCTGAGTAAAACCAAATTGCTCTGCAAGTACAACCCCCCAAAAAGTAGTATAAAAAGTAAATCCTGCATTAAATAAAAAAGTTGCTGGAATAATACTTTTTAAACCATTAATAGAGAATGCTTTAATGATATTGTGAATAGGACGAGTAAAATCAATGCGGTTTTCACTGCGAATATGTAAGGTCTCGGGAAGCAATCGAATTACCAAAATTACATTTATTGTGCTAAGTATGGCAGCAAACCAAAATGGAGTTGCGCTATTAAACCAGCTTACCAAATTAGGATCTGATAGTTTACCACCAATAAATGGTCCCAAAATAAAACCAAGTCCGAATGCCATTCCGATTAGACCAAAATTTTTGGCACGGCTTTGTGGGCTACTTATGTCACCAATAACTGCTTGGGCAACTGAAATATTGCCTCCAGAAGCACCATCTAATGCTCGAGCAATAAACATTAGTGGTAAATTTTTGGTGAGGATTCCGATAGCGAATAAAATATATGATAGTACAGTTCCGCTGATAGATAGAGCTAGAATTTTCTTCCGACCAAAGCGATCGGCTAATTGTCCCAAGATTGGTGCACAAAGAAATTGTGCAATAGGAAAGCAGGTCATTAGCCATCCAAGCATCACAAATCCCTGTGCAGCACTCCAATTATCCGGAGTAACACGAAAAGTCGAATGCGGCACTACCAGCATTGGAAACACTGGTATTAAAATACCAATGCCTAACATATCAATCAAAATTGTAAGAAAAATGGTCCAGAGGATTTTTTTATCGGTATGGTGAGGGGTCATCGAAAGCTCCGCAATAAAGTCAGTAATTATAACACATTGTAGAGTGACGCTAACCTTAGGCGAATGAGTAATCGCATACTTGAATTATTCTGCATATGAAGACAAAATTGAGGTATCTATTTTTTATCAATACTATCTAAATATAGGTTTAATAAGAAGCAAAAACTTGTTCGATAAATTTTGCTAAGATTTGCTCCTGCTTACTCTTTCGCTCAGAATTTCGAACTAAATAGCAAGGTAACTCAACAAAACTTAATTCAGGTAAAATCGAGACTAGTTCACCACGTGCCAATTCGTTCTGCACCATACTATCCCATGCACCAGTAATATATTCACCGCTTTTAGCCAATTCGATAGCGTGGCTTGTTGTGTCCATATATAAATTTGATGGATGTGTAACTACAATATTTTGACTGCTTTCTGCGTGATAAACCTGATAAGTATCCTGTTCACTGCCATCAAAGCCTAACGAACCAATACAACGATGTTGTAATAACTCAGCTAAATTTTGCGGACTTCCGTATTTGACAATATAATTTGGACTTGCATAAGCTTTCAAATGAAATTTACGCAGCAATATTACATTATGAATAGACGAGCTTGGTAGCTCAGATGTGATTGCTAAATCGTAGTTTTGTTTGATGAGGTGAATTTGTTGGGTAGTAAATGTAATGTGAAGTTTTATGTTTGGATTTTCTTGTAAAAATTTGGGTAAGTGCTGGAGAATAACATCTCGTGCACTTTCTGTTGTAAGTGCTAGGCGTAAGGTTGTCCGAAGAATTCCATTTTGTTCATATAATTCTTGCCATACATTTTGTAATGTATTAACCGATGATTTAACCTGCTCATAAAGATTTCTACCTTCATCAGTCATAACCAGACCCCGCTGGTTGCGTTTGAGGACTACAACTCCCAAATCAGCTTCCAGATTTTGAATCCGACGACTAATAGTTGCCTGAGTAGAGTTGGTTAATTTAGCTACTTGGCTAAAACTACCTACATCAACGAGCTTGACGAACAGCGCAATATCATCTAACATTCAAATTACCTTAATAAATTCCGTTTTGAGTTTAATTCAGTTAAAGCTTATTATACCAATCTTGAATAAAGACGATATCTTCAAATTAGCATTTGGAGTGAATTATTGCAAAATTAGTTTAACAATACAGTTGGATTGCGGTATTGATTCCTGAATTTCCATTAGATATTATTAATTACGTCAAATAAATATAGCTCAATCCCAAAATAAGTCAGTAAGTTTATCAAATTTACGATAATAGTATGGTTAACTCGTAAAGCGTGTTATTAGCAGTGTTGTTTCGTGTAACAATTAAGTACGTGAAATTATAATGATTTGATTGTTTATAATAAACTGTTGTACATCAGAATAATCATATTTGCTTAGTTTATCTTAGAAATGAATAATAGTTACCCCTATTATTTATTGAATAAAAATGCATACAAATCCTGACTAAATTAGTATACTAATGAGATAAAGAATGAGCTGTGTTAGCTTGATTTAAGATTTAGAATAAAAAGGACACTTTAAATGAGAAAACAAAACTATAAAAGCTTGTTATTGACTGCTTCTGCATTATTTATTCTAACTGCCTGTAATGGAGGTACCACTAATAACTATACTAATAACACCATAGTTGACTGTCAGTTACCAACTTTTACACCAGAAATTGGGAGTTATTTATTAACTCAATGGGGTAATAGTGTTCAGGCATATAGTCCGGCTAATTATAGTGGTGGTGATGTATATGTTAGCGCTGGTTATTTTGCAATGACTAATTATATACCTGATGCTGTTTTGTTGCCTACAGTTAGCAGCATACAGCGAGAAGGAACCCAAGAATTATATGAATACTTTACACACTTTTTGGCGTTGAACCCGGTCATGTCAATTCCTAATGCTGAATCAAATGTTTTTGAGCAGCTGGGGTGTGGTTATGGCGGTGGCAATGGTTACTATGATTTTGTTATCAACTCTGGGACTCTATCTGAATCAACAGTACATGCGCGCTTTACGTTTGTATACAAATATGAAAGCCAGCCATTTACTGAATCATTTACAGTTGAATCTGGCGCTTCTGTTGGTCAAATAAAGGCACAAACTAATGCACCTGGTTGGTATATTTTGGGGCAACATTCATCAATACTTCCAGTTAATAATTAATGTCTTTATGCTAGTTTTTTAATGTTCGAATTGAATATGGCAATCGACAAATATTTATTATCTATCCGTGTTTTGTAATAAATTCACGGAATTTTTCTTGAGCTTCATTTGCTTGACGCGCAAAATAAAAACCAAAATGAGTGCCGTATTCGATCCAAAAGCGTTCCTTTTCTTTCGATGCTAGTTGTTCATAAGCAAATACGCCATGATAAAATTTTACTTCAGCATCGTGAGTACCGTGAATGATTAGCGTTGGTGCAGTGATACTCGCAAAATCATACCAACTAGCTTTAGCTCCAATTGCCATATCATTCATTGTACCAATTTCACGTGGCTTATAGTCTGCTATACAATACATCAATTCAGTAATTAGTTCAAGATACTCGCGGCAATTAACGATTTCATTGATCTTATTATCAATTATATTCTGATCAATGTAGCCGTCAAATTTGATCAAGTTTTTAATTACCATTTCGGGAAAGTAAATCATACTTTCTTTGGTCATCCATAGCCCAACATCAGTTAGAAACAATGAGTGTGCAAGTTTACTGGTTTGTTCTGGCATTAAATACTCACCAGATACGGCATCAATCGCGATGATTCCACGAACTTTCTCCGGGTGACGAATAGCCAGTGGATACATTGAGAAGCCACCAGCGGAAATTGCGATTACTAGTGCAGATGGAATATTTAGATAGTCAAGTAATGCTGCCATGGCATCAGCTTGTTCTTCAGCGCTTTGTCCCGTAGTAAGCGGAGTTCCCAAATAGCCTGGGCGAGAAGGACAGATTAATTGATAACCTGCAGGGATATATTTACGAAAAAGCACTACTGCTTGGTCATAACCACCCGCTCCACCATGGATAATCAAGAGTGGCTTTCCTTCGCCATACGTAATGTATTCCATTTTACCCATTGGTAGATCGGCAATTTGTGACGCAGGTATATCTAAGGGTGAATTAAGTTTTTTGCGTAAATATTCGCGAAGTTCAAACATATTTTATTCCCAATTATGATTTGCTTGAGTTATTATAGTATAATTAACGTACTTACTGGTTTTATAAATGTATTACGGAGTATCTAACATGCGTAAGCTGGGATTATTAACGCTTATTTTAAATTTGAGCGGAGTGTGCTTTGCTTCTGAGCTTGACAGCAAAATTATCAATGTTAATGGACATCAGATTCATTATTATCAAAGCGGAACGAAAGGCTCACCAGTGGTTTTATTAACAGGATATGCAACTACAAGTAATTTTTGGCCACGGGATTTTGTGGATTGCTTAGCTAGTTCGCATCAGGTTTATCTGATAGATTATCGTGGTATTAACACCTCAGAAAGCATAGTTGCATCTGAGCTGACGCTTAAAAGCATGGCAGATGATACCAATGCAGTTGTGATTAAGCTCAAATTAAAAAATCCGACTTTAATTGGTTGGTCGATGGGTGGTGGAGTGGCACAAGAAGCTAGTAAATCTTATAATTATCGCCAACTATATCTGTTAGCAAGTATTCTTCCTACTTCGCAACAATTAGTCTATCCATTCAAACCCCATGGTGAATTTAAATCCGAGAGTGATATTTTGAATTATGTTTTTGCAAATAATTTATATGGTTATGAATCATCACAACTAGTAAGCCAGCAGCAGCGATTTATTAATCCAGTGTTAAAGTCTTTGTTTCCCAATGCAAATATAATTGCGGCAGAGGGAGGCGCTGTTAGCACATGGCAGTATGAATCTGAGAATGTGGTAGCATTTAAAAGTAGTAAAACTCCGGCACAGTTTTGGTTGGCACAACATGACGAGATTATTAATACTCGCTTAGCCGAATCACTAATTGCCAATTATCCACATAAAACAATACACTATATTGATAACAGTGGGCATGCCTTGGCTTGGCAGGCAGGACAAGAGATTTGTGCAAATATTGTTCCCTAATTTTTAATTTGTTGTTTTTTCCATGAAGCGCTCGGGGTATTGGGCTGCTGCGAAACCATATTTATGGTAGAGCATTGCTGCATCTTTAGTTTTTAGCAGAATTTTATTGATTCCTGCTACTTGTGGATCGTTCAGCAAGTCATTTAGTAATAGTTGAGCAATCCCATTTCCGCGAAATTTCTCCGTTACAACTACATCTGCTAAATAACCAAAAGTTATCCAATCTGTGACTATTCTGGCAAAAGCTATTGGTTGTTGTCTATAAAAAACCATTTTTGCATACGAGTTTTTAAAACTTGAGGTAACTTGATCTTTGGTTCGTCGATTTGCCCAATAAGTCATTTTCAATTCATTATAAATAAAGTCAAAATCAAATTTAGATTGTTCTGAGAGTATTTCTAATTCTAGAGGATTTAACATTTTTTGCTCCATTTGAGTAATCAGTGATTATACAACAGAAATACATAAGCTTTACATCAGGAAATTATAGTTTTTGTTTTATACAAAAATGTATAAATGTTATGCAAAAATAGCTATATACAAAAAATACTTGCTTTGGTACAATGGTTTACTTATTGGTAAAATGTGCATTAAATAAGTACATAAAACAATAGATAATAAGAAATTAGAGAGGAAAAACAAATGAGAAGACAACACAAATTAAATATTTTGGCAGTATCGATTGCTGCCGGAAGCAGTCTTTTGCTAGCCGCATGTGGGGGCGGAAGCAGTAGTAGTGCCAACGGTGGTGGGCAGAGTTTAACAGGTGCAGCAATTAGTGCTAAGAATGCACAGAGCTTATTTAGCAGCAATAGTTGTTTGACAGGAAGTATAAACTTTTCTGGAACATCAGCATGGTATGTAAGCGGAACAGTAGACATAAAAAACACATGTAATAGCGAACAAAATCTTGCTGGTCAAACAATTAGCTTTACATCACAGGACAGTAAGGCTAATGCTGTAGCTATGGGCACGTTAAATAACTGGTGGATAAATGGGACTGATTATAAATTAGTCTTTACTGCTGGTAATGGCAATCAGCAAATTGCTGATGTAACCGCAGGAAACGGAAAACCAATAATTGCCGCAGGTCAAACGATTACATTCCAAGGTGGTATTAATTTAACTGGAAATACGTTTGATAATGCAACTGCGCAAAGTAGCTTTGCGATTAATGGAGCAACACCTACACCTACACCTACACCGACTCCAAGTCCTACGCCGACACCAACGCCTACTCCAACTCCACCACCAGTTACAACTGGAACCTTAAATGTAGTAGTGGACACAAGTGCAGCGGGTTGTACAGGAACTACGACCTGTAATGGTTTGAACGTTAATGTATCTAACTCTGCTGGAGTGAGTGTTGCCAACTTCACCGTACCAGCAGCATCATTGGGTGGGACTTATACTCAGCCAATTACCAATCTAAATGCAGGTAGTTATACTGTAGCAGGATCAACGATTGCTAGTACTACGGTTACATATACACCAAATGCAACGCCAAGTATCACCGCAGGTAATACTTCAAGCGTAACAGTTAAGTATACCGCTCCAGTAGTTACTACAGGCAAAGCAACAATCAGTTTAGCCAGTGTAGTTCCTAACTATACTGGAAATCTTCAAGTTCAGATATTAAATACTAAGGCATCAAGTGCGGTAGTAAATACATACACAATTAAACAAGGTGCATCATTTACCACTGAAGATTTACCCGTAACTGATAGTACTCATGCGTACGTGGTGAAAATGACAACTGGTATTGCAGATCCATTACAAGGTTTATACTATGTTGAAAGTGGTCTGCCAGCATTGAAAATCACTAAAGGACAAACAACAAGTTTGGCAGTACCGATGAAAGCATCAACTATTGCTAAGAAAAATGTAACAGTTGCAATTAGTGGTATGTCAACTGGTGATACAGCAGGAGTAACTTTCTCTGATGCAGCAAACAAATATAGCTACGTAAATTACACAAACTTGGCAAATAGTTCACCAGTTTACAAAATTGAAAGTGGCTTAAATCTTGGAACTTCAGTAGCGGCTAGTGGTAATAGTTATGTGACTAACCCGATCACTGATACTGGTGTTGTTAATGCTGCTAAAACCATTAGTGCTGCATTTGCTGCTAAACCAGTCTCTGCTAACAATTATGATTATACTGCAGGATATCAAGGTGGTGCAGGGGCTACTGTGACGATTACACAAAATACAGCAATTGTAAATCCAAAAACGGCAGTTATTACTACTAATTTTGCACCAACAGTTGCGGGTAATTGTTTCACAAGCACTTGGGGTGGAGTTACTTCGACAACCAAAGCGATTGGAAGCTCATATCAAACTACTGTTACTGCTAATGACAGCACTGATTGGAGTGGTAAAGTTACTCCTGGTTATCTAAATCTTGCTGTTGGTTGCGGGTTAAGCGGTGGTGCCACTGTATTATCTGGTGTTGAATATGGCATTGTGAATGGTGTTAGTATTGATGGTAGTACTTTAAATATTACTCAGCCATGCTCTTCAACAAGCTGTAAAGATCCTGGTAATGGAAAAATTATTTCTGGTTATTACCCTGATTGGGCGCGTTATGGTAAAAAATTCCCATTGAGTAAAGTGCCATTTGCGAATATGAACGAAGTTCTCT
>SSGY01000230.1 GCA_008017145.1 Neisseriales bacterium | reverse complement strand
TGAGTGAACCACGAGTCATCAACATTTGTTTACCAATTTCAACAATCTGAATTAACTTAGTTGGTGATGAATCAAGATCAACCATATTTGCCGCTTCTTTAGCCGCTTGCGTTCCGCTATTCATGGCTACAGCCACATCAGCCTGAGCTAGTGCTGGGGCATCATTCGTGCCATCACCCGTCATTGCTACCAAATGTCCTTGCTGCTGATATTCACGGATCATCGCTAATTTATTTTCTGGAGTTGCTTCGGCTAGGAAATCATCGACACCAGCTTCGGCAGAAATTGCAGCGGCAGTCAGGCGATTATCACCGGTTATCATTACCGTTTTAATTCCCATTGCGCGAAGTTCGTTAAATTTTTCTTTGATACCTTCTTTAATGATATCTTTGAGCTCAATCACACCCAGTACGCGGTTATTATTTGCAACAACTAAAGGTGTTGAGCCACGTGATGCGACCATGTCCACGATTTTTTGCGTATCTGCTGGATAACTCCCTCCCTCCAGAGTTCCCATCAGTTTCTTAATCGCATCAGCCGCACCTTTGCGGATTTGTTGAGCCTGATAATTAATTCCCGACATCCGTGTTTGCGCACTAAACGGAATAAACTCCAGATGACTGTGATCAATTTGTTGTTCATTTAGAGCATGTTTTTGCCGTGCTAAAACTACGATACTTTTACCTTCCGGTGTTTCATCCGCCAGTGATGATAAAAATGCCGCTTCGGCTAATTCAAATTCAGTAACCCCATCAACCGGGTAGAAGTGATTAGCTTGGCGATTACCGTAAGTAATAGTTCCGGTTTTATCCAGTAAAAGTACATCAACATCACCTGAAGCTTCAATTGCCCGTCCTGAGGTTGCAATAACATTTGCCCCCATCATCCGTCCCATGCCTGCCACGCCAATGGCGGATAACAGACCACCAATAGTAGTCGGAATCAAACACACTAATAATGCAATCAACACGGTAATACTGATCGGGCTACCTGAATGGTTGGCATTAACACTATAGATGGACATTGGCAATAAGGTTACTACTACCAGTAGGAAAATAATTGTTAATGCAGTGAGCAAGATAGACAGGGCAATTTCATTGGGGGTTTTTTGTCGTTTAGCACCTTCAACCATGCCAATCATCCGATCTAAGAATGATTCACCAGGGTTAACACTGATTTGGACAACAATCCAGTCAGATAGAACTTTAGTTCCACCAGTTACCGAGCAAAAATCGCCACCCGATTCACGGATTACTGGCGCTGATTCACCTGTAATTGCGCTTTCATCAACCGATGCACAACCTTCAATAACTTCGCCATCACAGGGGATATTATCACCAGCTTCGACCAAGACAATATCGCCTTTACGTAAGGTGCTGCTGGAAACCAGACTTATGCTATCTTTGCTGCGCGCATTACTGAGTTTTTTTGCCTGAACGTCTTTTTTAGCATTTTTCAGGCTGTCGGCTTGAGCTTTTGAACGCCCCTCTGCCAAACCTTCGGCAAAGTTAGCAAACAATAAGGTTATCCAGAGCCAGATTGTTACATTGAGAATAAAACTAGTTGAACCGCCAGCGTCGTGCCCCGTTGCAGAATATAGCGCGAGCAGGGTAGTCATAATACTACCAATATAAACCACAAACATTACTGGGTTTTTGGCTTGGTTAACCGGATTAAGTTTTTTGACGCTTTCAATTAGCGCGGGGAAGAGTAATTGCTTATCAAGTAAGCTTAAATTTTTCTTTTGCATAATAAATATTATTTCAATTTAAAGTTATTAATTAAATATTTGAAGAACACGTATGTACTCGCAGTATTTGATTCTTGGACGCGAAGTATTGATAAAGAAGACAAGGACGTGTACTCAGAAGTACATGACGAGTCTTTTTTGAAATACGACAAAGTTCAAGATTCAAAGACGATGAGTATTAGCATGATTACCTAAGCATACAACTTATAGGTATTGTATAACTATTCGTAACTAAGTAGTAATTTATTTGAGGCGAATTTATCGACTAGGTGCTTGAGGTGCTTGAAAATAAAAGAGGTATGATGTTGGCGTACGTGCCTTGCGAATATCTATTGCTGCTATTTGAGCATGCTTTTTAATGATTGAATTCATTGTAAAAATAAATACGGTTTTGCCGTAGATTCCAAAATAAAAGAACTGGAATTCTAACACTGTTAATTTGACTTGTCAATATGTATTATGCTTTTATCTTCAAAATTGTTTGCCGAAAATTTTGTAATTGCTTTAAGTATTCTTGTAAATTTTGTTGTGCTTGTTGGTGACTAATCAATTTAAACTTGACTTGTTGCCTAAATTGAATTTGCGCCAAATGATTTAAGCTTGGCTGTGTCACTACCAAACAACGCGGATAGCCACCAATAGTCTGCCGTTGACGCATTAATACAATCGGTCCACTAGAAGTAAACTGGATTACGCCATCAGCAACTGGTGCCGAAATAATATCATAGCTTCGTAGCTCACACGGATTGCCAATTAGCCGTGTACCCATCGCATTCGATTTACTGTCAATCTCCCATTCTGTCGCAAAAAATTCTTCCGCGTGGCATAAGTAATCAAACTCTGGTCCTTCGGTAACGTAAAGTGTGCTGCTATATGGAGCAAAATAACGTTGAAAGCTACCGCGTGAAAGATTTAAGTATTGCGAGCTTTGGTTATTCCAGCTGCGCATCATTAGATAAGTACGTAAGCCTTGTCGTGCACCATTTAGAGTTAGAATATCGCCAGCTTGTGCGCGATAATTTTGTGCATGGTGAATTTGTTGCCGCGTGCTTGCACTATTTAGTATACTATTAGGAAATCCACTACCCGTCAGGCAAAAAATCACCTCTTCAGTAAAAACTATCTGCTTGGGCGGGTAAATAATTTCCAGACAACGGTAATTTTCCGGTTCACCAAGCAGGATATGAGCAATGTTAAATGCTAATTGATCTGCCGCGCCTGCAGGGCTGATTCCCAGTGCTTGCTGTCCATATTTACTGGCGCTAACTTCCAGATAAATTCCACCGCCGTTGGATACAAACATATTAGTGCCTTAACTTGCGAATTGCTTGGGTTAATTCTAGCGCAATAGCCGAATCAGAATGAATACACGCACTTTGAGCAATAATCGGATAGTGTTGTGAGTTGATGAGTAGTGCTCCATTTTGGATTTGCTGGTATTGCGCCAAAGCTTGAGTTACGGTATCCAATTCTGCGCCAGCTTGCCCACGGGGAATTAAGTTTAATTTACCATTACTTAGCTGCTGGTAGCCACGTTCAATAAACGCTTCTGCCATTACCGTAATCTTATGTTGCTTGACATAATTTGCCAATAGGCTATCATCAGGTGTCAAAACTAAATTGATCTGCTGTTGCTGCATCCAGTTTGCCAGTGCCTGAGCCAGTTCATCATTAGTATTCGCTTCATGATAAAGCGCTCCGTGAAATTTAATTTTCCCAACTGGCAGACGCTGATATTGTTCAGTTAACGAATCAATGAGCGCTGTTGTCGAAATATCCATTTTTACTCTGCCAAAATTAGCCACGTCAGGATAACTCAGATGAGCAGTAACCATGACATTATTTTTGGTCGCTAGATTTTGATAATAAGCAATGCTACTTGTATCTCCGGCGTGACCACCACAGGCGATATTAGCAATATCAATATACTGCATTAATTGATCATCAATAGGGTGAGCAACTCCACGCTCTCCAATATCACAGTTCGTTTTTAGCATGAATTAATATCCTTAAAAAGCAAATAGTCTCCAGGTTTAAATTTTTGATAATCTTCAAATTCAGTATGTCCAATGATGTGCCAACCACCGGGAGAGTTTTCGGTATAGATACCAGTTTGTGTACCGCCAATAGCAACTGAGCCTTTGGGTGTATTAATTCGTGGTACGCTTCGACGTGGGGTGATTAGCTGTGAATCAAGCCCGATTAAATATGGGAAATATGGCTTGAACCCGAGCATTGCAATTAAGTAGCGCGGTGCAGTATGTAGGGCAATTAGTTGTTTGATTTCTAATTGATGCTGTGCTGCTAAAGACTCCAAATCCTCACCATTATAGTTGGTAGAAATAATATGCGTTTCGCGTTGAAAATCATTAGTTAGTGACGAGTTCCATAGTTGCTCAATCAATTTATTTAGTTCCAGACGCTTAGCATGGTTTGTAACATCAGGCTTAAGATAAATTGCCAATGCCGTATAACTAGGTACAATATCAATTATCTGCCATTGAGCATAATCCAGCTTCTGCTGTAAGTGATAATACATGCAGATAATCTTTTCGGATAACTGGGTACTAATTTGCTGTCCAAAAGTATATTGGGTGCAACTTTCACCCAAGTTATGTTTGCTAATCATATTTATAATATCTCAACAAATAGTGCCGCCAACAGCACTGATATCTTGTGGTGTTGCGATGATGGTTTTGAGAATGATTTTTAACCCGTTAATTACGGTTTCTGCCGTCATGCTTGGTTGTGCTCCCAGCACCGCAGCTTGTTCTGGTAAATATGGGATATGAATAAATCCTCCTCGGACGTCAGAACTAACCGTATTAATCCAATGCATCAGTGTATAAAAAACATGGTTACAGACGAATGTTCCGGCGCTATAGGAAATACTGGCTGGTATTCCATTGCTTCGCGCCGCCTGAAGAATCGCTTTAAGCGGTAGATTGGTGAAGTAGGCATTCGGTGCATCTTTGATAATAGTCTGATCGATTGGTTGTGCGCCTAAATTATCCACGATCCGCGCATCATCGAGATTAATTGCTACTCGTTCGAGTGAGATATCTAAACGTCCGCCAGCTTGTCCGATATTTAGTACAATTTGCGGTTGCAGTTCTTCAAGAAGCTTGGTTAAATGCTCAGATGATTCGGTAAAAGAGCAGGGTAATTGGCGGGCAATTAGTTGATGCTCATCAATTATAAGCTGATCAAGTTGTTTTACTGCTTCCCATGATGGGTTAATTTTTTCACCGCCAAAAGCTGTAAATCCAGTAATAAGAATTGTTTTCATAGTTTAAGTGCCTAGATCAAAACATATAGTAAAATTAGATTAGCTAATAAAATTCCAATACCACTAGGAAGCTGGGCTTTGATTACCAGATTACGATCTTGTAGCTCTAGTAATGCTGCCGGAATAATATTAAAATTGGCTGCCATTGGCGTCATCAAGGTTCCACAGTAACCAGATAACATTCCAATTGCTGCAACCATCGCTGGATTTGCACCAAAATGTCCAATTAAGATTGGAATTCCCACACCACCCATAATGATCGGAAAAGCAACGAAGGCATTACCCATAATTATAGTGAATAGCGCCATGCCAAGTACGTAAATTAATGCTGCAATTAGCTTGTAATCAAGATTAATATAATTAGTAAGCGCCGCACCAACAGCCGTATCAACGCCACTAGCAGAAAATACCAATCCCAACATTGCCAGCATTTGCGGTAGAACAATAGCCCAACTTAATGCATCCAGTAATCTGCGCGCTTCATGAATCCCTTGGGTTGGACGAGATTTGGTAATTAGTGCGCCGATGAATAATGCCAAAATACAACCAAGGCCGACACCAATTATTGTTGCACTTTTAGGATCAATTAATTGCAAACTCCCGATAGAAAATCCTTTGGGCAGTAAAGTAGCAACTATCGCCATTAACGGAATCGTTAATGCTGGGATAAAAAGCTTATTGCCAAAGCGTTTTGCATCCCGTTGGCGCTGTGCTAGATCAGGTTGCTGATGCTTACCACCAATTACTTTACCGCTACCTGCTAGGAATGCCATTACTATTACCATGATACCAACTACCGCATCAGGCAGCCAATTACCAACAAGGAAAATTACCGCATAAATGAGCCAAAATATTCCGCTACTTAATCGTTTAGGATGATTCTTATCCAAGAGTGTGAAGATTGCAATAGTAGCCAGCAAAATTCCTACGATAATATAAAATTGATTGATGGTGAATAACATTAGTTTTTCTCCATTTTAGTGTTACTATATTGCG
Organism: Neisseriales bacterium; assembly: GCA_008017145.1. The sequence continues at coordinate 223 of SSGY01000230.1, read as the reverse complement.
GTAATAACTTACGCTGCATGGAGTAAATTCGCGCACTATGAATGAGAAGTGCAAAAATAGCAGTTGGAATTCCCCACAATGCGATGCTGAGTAATTCAACGTGAATATTATGCTCATGCATAAAAGTTGCAATTAATGCCACCGCGCCAAATGCAACAAAAATATCCTCACCAAAGAATAAGCCTATATTGTCTGTTGCAGCAGCAAGTGCTTTAAGCTTTTC
>SSGY01000017.1 GCA_008017145.1 Neisseriales bacterium | reverse complement strand
TGAACTTAAACAATTAGTTACAGACATGGCTGAAGCCATGTATAACAGCAACGGCATTGGTTTGGCTGCTAATCAAGTAAATATCCAAAAGCGTTTATTTATAATGGATTTAGCCAAAGAAGGAGAAACTTCCCGTCTACAAGTATTTATTAATCCACGTTTTTTAGAAAAACGCGGTGAAGTACGTGGTGATGAAGGATGCTTGTCTGTGCCGGGAGTATTTGAGCCAGTCACCCGTGCAGAATGGATTAAAGTCGAATATCAGGATATTGATGGCAAAAAGCATCTGCTGGAATGTGATGGCTTGCAGGCTATTTGTATTCAGCATGAAAATGACCATCTGGATGGCAAAGTTTTTGTCGATTACCTCTCTGGGCTTAAACAAAATTTCATCAAGAAAAAGATGAAAAAACTCTTTAAAGATGAAAGATAATATGAACATCAAACCCAAGTATATTTACGCAGCTGTGGTAATTTATCTTATCACGGCTTTTTTTTCTCTCGGACATCTTCACCCCGACGAATACTACCAGATACTAGAATTTGCGGCTTATAAGCTACAGTTAAATTCACCGCACGGATTAACTTGGGAGTTTTACGATCAAATTCGCCCTGCATTTCAGGCGTGGATTGTCGTCTATCTGTATAAATTAATTGCGCTGGTCAATCAACCTAATCCATTCTTCGTTGCGTTTTTAACTCGAGCTCTTTCAGGAGCATTATCCTTAGTGGCAATAATTCTTTTTATTGATACTTTTAAGCACGAATTAAAAACATCAAATAAACAGAAATGGTTTATTTTACTGAGTATTTTTAGCTGGATTGCAATTTTTAACGGAATTCGTTACTCATCTGAAAATGTTTCGGCTAAATTATTTCTCATCGGAATGTGTCTACTCTTCTGGCCTAAATTTCGTCGTAATATGCTTGGTTATCTGCTTATCGGTATTCTGTTGGGAATGAGTTTTATTACTCGTTATCAGGTTGGCTTTATGCTAGTTGGTTTAATGGCATGGTTGTTATTCATCGGTCGCACTAAATTTAGCTCACTACTAATTATCACTCTGGGAGTTTTTGTTGCGATTGCAGCTGGTTTAACGATTGATCACTGGTTTTATGGTAATTGGGTATTTACTCCGTGGCGCTATTTTGATGCCAATATTCTACAAGGTAAAGCGGCGAGTTTTAGCGTAGATCCGTGGTATATGTATTTATCAATTGCCGGGATGGTGCCTTATGGTCCATTGTATATTTTAGCCAGTATTTATTTTATTGCGTTTCGACGCACGCATGTAATTAGCTGGGTAATGTTGCCTTTTATCGTTGGACATTTGCTGGTTGGACATAAGGAATTACGCTTTCTAACTCCATTATTAAGCTTTATGCCCTTTGTAATTTTAGATAGTTTACAAATTTTGGCAGCTAAATACAATTGGCATTTGGGTCCTAAATTAATTAAACTCAACACGATTAGCTGGCGCTTCAATTGTTTTGTCGTAATTGTAATCATGTTTTTCCCAGCAGCAATGCAAATTCGGATTAATGAACTGCTCTATAAACATTACCAGCAGCCAACTGCGTTTAACTATGTGACTGAAGGTGGCAATGTGTTAGATTTTTATAAACATTTGAATTTACGCCCAGTACCATTGGATAATCCAAGTAAACTAGATTGTAAAGAATCAGAAAATTGTTTGATTGCACTAACCTGTCAGGAAACTGTAAAATATGGTGTGCCAAATGGTAGACTGATATTTTCTGACTGCCCGAGCTGGATTTTTAAACTTGACTTTAATGGTTGGCTGGAACGCACGGCATTGTATAATATTTATGAGCTACGTTCGATAGAGTCGATTTCACAATAGTCACAGAATACATATACATAAGCTGAAGATAATGCTATAAGCTAGCTTAAAATTAAAGGATCAATATGTCAAAAAAGAATCAATCAAAAAGACTAACAAACCAACATAAGGAATCTCAAGGTGTAGTTGGAATATTCGGAGCCGAAGCAAAGTCACACGATATTACAGTTGGAGAAATTTCACGTCATGTATTAAAGTACCTCTCAGAAAAATATCCTAAGTTATCTTTTAATTATAAAACAAGCATAAAGAAAGAGGAAATAAACGATGCTTTAAAAAGAGTTGATACAGAATTAGGGCAAACTCTTTTTGTTCCAAACTCAAGCATCATACCAGATGGTGGAATTATCGAAGTAAAAGATGATAAAGGTAATTGGAGAATCATTTTGGTGTCTGAGGCTAAACATCAGGGAAAAGATGTCGAAAATATACAAAAAGGAAAATTGGTTGGGAAAAATAATGATCAAGACTTAATGGCAGCTGGAAATGCAATAGAAAGGTCACATAAGAATATATCAGAAATTGCTAATCTCATGCTAGCTGAGTCACATTTTCCTTATATTTTATTTCTGGAAGGGTCAAATTTTTTAACAGAAAACATTACAATTAAAAGACCAGACGGAAGAACAGTAAAACTCGAATATAACTCAGGAATGTTAAATAGATTAGATAGATTAACCTCTGCAAACTATGGAATGCCAATTAATACGAACTTATGTAGAAATAAGTTTGTCCAACATAAAGATAAAACAATTATGCTACAAGCCGCTTCAATATACACACAAGGAAATGGAGAAAAATGGGAAGTAGAAAAAATGTTTAGCATCATGATTGAAGTATCTGAATCCTCACTCCAAATTTTGGGAGGCGAATTATTTTATCAAATCACTAAAACAAGTAATGGGAGTACATAATGGTAAGAAAAGTACAACATTCTTTATTAAAAAATGCTAAAAAAAATAAAAATGACGAATTTTATACACAACTAGTTGATATTCAAAATGAGCTTAAATACTACAAAAGCCATTTCAAAGATAAAGTAATATTTTGTAATTGTGACGATCCAAGGATTAGTAATTTTTTTAATTACTTTGCCTCAAATTTTGTTGAACTAGGCATTAAAAAATTAATAACGGTGGGATACAAAAGACAACAAAATGATCTATTTGATACTGAAAAAGTCGAAAAAGGTGTTCTTTTTGAATATACAGGTACAGAAGGAGAAAAGATTACTTCTAGTACAACTAATATCGTTTATCTTAACGGAGATGGTGATTTCCGGAGTCCTGAAAGTGTCAAGATATTAAAACAAGCAGATATAGTTGTTACAAATCCCCCTTTTTCATTATTTAGGGAATATGTAGCTCAATTAGTTAAGTTTGATAAAAAATTTTTAATAATTGGTAATATAAATGCAATTACTTACAAAGAAATTTTTAATTTGATAAAAGATAATATGGCTTGGTTAGGAATAAATCTTGGTAGAGGTATCTCCGGTTTTATTGTTCCGAAACATTATGAACTCTATGGCACAGAAACAATGATTGATCAATTTGGGAATAGAATAGTTTCTCCAAATAATTGTTTATGGTTAACAAATTTAGATAATTTCAAGCGACATGAAGATATTACTCTCACAAAGAAATATTTTGGAAATGAGCATGAATATCCCAAATACGATAATTTTGATGGTATTAATATTAATAAAACAAAGGATATACCACTAGACTATGATGGATTTATGGGAGTACCTATAACATTTTTACATAAATTTAATCCCAATCAATTTGAAATAATTAGATTTAGAAAAGGAAATGATGATAAAGATTTGTCAATCAATGGAAAACACCCATATTTTAGAATAATTATTAAAAATAAGCGAAGCATCAATCTGGCAGCTTAAATTCATAATTTTTTCTAGTAACACTTTGTTGCAAAAATTAATTGCACAAATCCATAATATAATATTACGAATTGACAGAAATTGATAACACTTTTAAATTACTTAGTGATAGACAAATGAAAATAGTTTGCATTTCTGATACCCACAACCATCATCATGTGCTTGATGGCAATTTGCCAGATGGCGATATGATTATTCATGCTGGGGATGTTGCGATTCATGGTAGCGTTGCTGAGATTCAGGAGTTCGTTGATTGGTTTAGTGCGCTACCACATAAATACAAAATATTTGTCGGTGGCAATCATGATGGCGCACTCGAGCATTCCCGCGAGTTAATCACAATACCAGAAAATGTAATTTATCTGGAAAATCAGTTAGTGGAATGTGCAGGGCTCAAAATCTGGGGCTCGCCAGTTAGCCCACCTTATCGCAGCATGGGCTTTATGTGGGATGATGCGCGACGAGCTGAATTATATCCGCAAATCCCAAAAGATTGTGATATCGTTATTAATCATAGCCCAGCTTATGGTACACTTGATTTGGTATTAGAAGGGCAAAATGTTGGTTGCCAGTTTTTAGCTGAGCGCTTAGCACAAATTAGCCCACAGCTAGTAATCAGCGGTCATATCCATGAAGCCTATGGCATAATTCAAAAAGGTTCAACCACTTATATCAATGCCTCAACCATGACCCGACGTTATCAACCACATAATCCAGCATTGGTAATTGAAATTTAACCCATGTATGTAATCAACCTGATTTTGGATATTCCGCTACGTAATGGCTATAGCTATTTGCATAGTGAAGCCTTGCCCCGAGGAACCGCGGTAAGTATTGAATTGCGCGGACGTACTCAAATTGGATTTGTGGCATCTTCAATGCCAGCCACACAATTTAGCGCTTATCCACTGGACAAACTAAAACCAATTTTAGCGATTGGTGATAGCAACTTAATCATTCCGGAACATATCTGGCAACTGTGTGAATTTGCTGCTAATTACTACCATCATCCTTTAGGAAATACTCTTTTTTGTGCGATACCAGTTTTACTGCGTAAAAGTACGGAGATAAATTATATTGCTGCCGATAACACCTATTATCAGGCAACGGACAGCGCGATTAAGCCGCGCGGGACTAAACGTCAACAATTACTTGAAATACTTCGCCAACAGGCACTTAGTTTACCGCAAATTCGTGCGATTATTGGAGTAAGTGCGGCAAGCTTAATTGATGAGTGGCTTACAGCTGGACTAGTGCAAATAACCGCACCACCACCAGCTAGCTATGCGCATCAAGCATTAGCTCTCAACGCTGAACAAACGCAAGTCGTCAACACGCTATCTGCCGAATTAGGTAAATTTCATGCTGCTCTGCTTTACGGGATTACAGGCAGCGGTAAAACTGAGGTTTTCTTACACCTAATTGCACAAGTTTTAGCTAATAATCAACAAATAATGGTGTTGGTGCCAGAAATAAATCTCACACCGCAATTAGCTAAACGTTTTGAACAACGTTTCCCCTATGCCAAAATCAGCCTAATTAATAGTGAAATCAGTGACAAACAACGCCTAAATGCATGGCTTAGCGCCAAAAATGGACAAACTAATATTATTTTGGGAACTCGCCTCAGTGTCTTTACCCCTTGCGCTAATTTAGGGCTAATCATTGTTGATGAAGAACATGATGATTCATTTAAACAAAATGACAGTTTGCGCTATCATGCGCGTGATTTGGCGGTCTGGCGCGCTAAGCAATTACAAATTCCAATTATTTTAGCCTCCGCAACACCATCGCTAGAAACACTATATAATTATAAAGCTGGTAAATATAGCCTCTATAAATTAACCACTCGTGCGGTACAAAATGCGGTTTTACCGCAAATTGAACTTCTGAATCTCCAGCATTATCCGGCTAATTTTGCGGGGATTAATCAAGTTGCACTAGAAAAACTCGCTGCTTGTCTTGAACGCAAAGAATTAGCATTGGTAT
>SSGY01000081.1 GCA_008017145.1 Neisseriales bacterium | reverse complement strand
GCACAACGATTAATAATCTAAACTATGCAATTGATAGTGCGAGTAATACCACTGGAGCTACAATAACTTTTGAATCAGCAAGTGCTGCTTCATGTCAGATAATCGCTCCTAAAGCCAGTTGTACCCTAATGGCAGATATTGCTGCCACACCAGCATCTCATCCTGGTAGCTTTAATGTTGCAACTAGCCAAGGTGCTGTTGCGTCTGTTTCTAAAGCAGTAACTGCTTCAAGCGTACTTTCGGTAGATGTTAATATTGGTCTGGTACAGTCTGCAAGCAATACCAGTAGCGGTGCAGATGGTTTAAGTCTCTATTACCCAAGCTCAGTTGTTGGAAATGCCGATGGCAGTACTCAAGTAATTGTAACTGCTGTGGTTACTTCTGCAAATGCTGGTTCATTCAATACTATCCAACTGGTTGATAGTAGTGGTAACCTACTTAATTACACAACTCTTAGTGGTAATAGCAGTAATGGAATGACTAACCTAGCATTGGGAAGTGTTGTTACTTTATTGGTTACTGTTCCTAGTGGTAGTAGCCAGCTTCAGTTTAAAGCACAAACAGCAAACAATGGAAGTGTTGTTAGCACAGCGGCTAACTCAAATACAGTTATCGTAACTGATCCAACAGCAACAGTCGGGATTGTAAATATCCTTCCAAACTATTTTAATTTAACTACCAGCTATGATAGTCAAATCATTACGGTAGCAAATAGCGGTAATGGTCCTATCAGCAGCCTAAGCTTTACCCCAAGTAGCCCATTGACTGAGCTAAGCAATAATTGTGCGGCAACTCTTGCAGCAGGAGCGAGCTGTCAATACGTCGTAAAATTCAATAAAAATCTACCTCAAGCTGGTACCAGCGGTATCACAATTAACTACAATAATGGCAGCAGCGCTCAAAGTGCCACTGCTACGGTTAACTACACCGGAATTGATCCTGTAGCTGGTTTAACCATTAGCGGGGGTAATAACTCAAACTTTGACTTTACTACTCGTACCAGTACACCAACACAATCAGCGCTGGTTACACTAACCAATAGTGGCAATACGAATGAAAGTAGTTTTAACTTTAGTTCAATAGCAAACTTTACTACCAATACCACTGGTATTACTAATGCATGTACCGCAGCAACAGTATTAGCACCAACTGAGAGCTGTAGCGTTAATTTAGTCTATACTAACTCAACAGTGACTCCTACGGCTACGATAGTAGTTCCAGTTAGCTATACATTTGGGCAAAAAGGATTAACCGCAAGTAGCGATATTCATGTTACTTATCAGACTATCCAATCAACTGCGATTTTAGCTATCACGCCAAGTCCGGCATCATTCACGGGAATAGTTAATAATGGAGTTGAGAGTTCATCACAAATCATCAATATCGCGAATAGTGGAGATGAATCAGCAACAGCAATTGCTTCAAGTATCTCGGGAACAAATTTAGCGCTGTTTAGTATCGATAGTACAGCAAGCGTAGCCAACCCATGCGGCAGCAGCATACTAGCAGGTGAAAGCTGTAATCTAAGTGTTAAATTTGGACCAGCAGCTAGTAGCATCACTGCAGGAAGTGAATCGGCAAATCTGGATGTTAGTTATGCTCCGTACAACAATGCTACATCTATCACAACCTCTGCGGCTTTAAGTGGACAGGTAAGTGGTGCACAATCGGCAATTATTACACCAAGTGCAACAACCGCTAGCGGTTTTGCTGGTGGCGATGGAACATCTGGCAATCCTTATCAAGTACAACAAGCAGCAACTGCGCCTACTTTGACTTATACCATAACTAACACAGGTACTGTGCCTGCAACGGGCTTCTATATTGATGGTACTGCTAGTCAAGGCTGGACATACTCTGGTTGTGGTACGCAACAGGCACCAACCACGCTTGATGCCAATAGTGGAAGTTGTACGCTAACCTTAACTCTAGATCCAGCTAACCAAGGTGCTGCTAATCTTGATTTAAGTACTCTTACTATGCATTGGGTAGATCAGGACTCTCCATCTGGTCAACCGCAAGCCATAAATGGAATGGTTTATGTCAATGTCTATGTTGCACCAAGCATTGCGATTACGACTAATCCACCTAGTAATATTAGCACAGTAACCCAATGTAGCGTCAACGGTGGTAATTTGAGTAATTGTGTCGATAGTGGTGCAACGGGTCTTTCAGCGCCTGCTGGAATTACTTTAAACTCTGCAGGAACAATCGCTTTTATTACTAATTTCAATAATAGCACAGTAACCCAATGTAGCGTCAATGGTGGCACTTTGAGTAATTGTGCTAACAGTGGCGCAACCGCTATTAGCTACTCTTATGCAATGACTCTGAATTCTGCAGGAACAATCGCTTTTATTACTAATTATGGTAATAACACAGTAACCCAATGTAGCGTCAACGGTGGTACTTTGAGTAATTGTGCCGATAGCGGTGCAACGGGTCTTTCATCGCCTGTTGGAATTATCTTAAATTCTGCAGGAACAATTGCATTTATTGCTAATCGTAGCGGTGGTACCAATAGTGCCGTAACCCAATGTAGCGTAAACGGTGGTACTTTGAGTAATTGTAGCAATAGCGGCGCTTCTGGTCTTAACGGTGCTGTTGGAATTTCCTTTAACTCTACTGAAACAGCTGTATTTATTACCAATATCGACAATAACACAGTAACACAGTGTAGTGTAAGTGGTAGTACTCTGAATAGTTGTACCAGTAGTGGAGTAACGGGGCTTTCAGCTCCTGTTGGAATTACCTTTAATTCTGATGGAACAATTGTGTTTATTACGAATTTGGGGGATAGTACTATAACACAGTGTAGTGTAAGTGGTAGTACTTTAAGTAATTGTGCTAGGACGGGCACTCGATAATATTGCTATACTATAATTTTAGAGCCGCTGGATAGATAAACCAGCGGTTTTTTTATAAAAAATCATAAACAATGCGGATTAAAAAATTCTAGCTCCCCAACAATCTAATCTGTAGCCCAGAATCATCCTTAAATACGCTACCAAACTGTGAACAGCTATGCCGTATCGTCATTGATAACTCGATGATTATTCATGCAATCATGTTGTGCTTTGAGTATCACTGCCACATCTCTAGTTGCTAATAACTCCTGCAATACAACACATACTTGTTTGGTTATTTGACTACTATCAAATGGTGCTCACAGCTGGTTTAAAATACTATATCACTGGCAATCAATGGTTCATGGTAATTGAACTCCTTTAGGCATCATCGCGAAGGTAAAAAATCTATGATAATCTAAGCCCCCAAAAGCGTCCTTGTAGATAAAGATCAATCACACGTTTGACAGTGTTATAATTTTCGCTCTCTCTTATCGCAAAGCCAAGCAAATTTAACACTTCAGTAAATTTAGCCTTAATAAACTCTTGATACTCTACACCCTGACACTCGGCAACTTTGCTGAAATCAACCTGCTTTTCCAAATCTTAACGTTCTAAGAACCACAGAATACTAGAGCTGATTATTTATGTTTGTCAATAGTTATAAGATAAGTGTTCATAGTTTATGCCGTTCAAAAGAACGAAAAATTAGTAAATACAGCACTACAACCATTAAAGACAATGCCATCAACCAGAATGGATCAGATACCCCAATTTGTGTAGTGACAAAATGCCTGCTAAACTCAGCAACTAAAGGATAAAAAAAGGCAAAAATTAAACTCCCAACCAAAATTCCTAGGGCACCAAAAATCCCATCAACTTTTCCCGTACCGATAACCCCACTGCAAGTACCTGGGCAATAGCCAAGAGTACCCCAACCGATACCGAAAATAAGACCACCAATTATTGCATTTAGCCAATTAAATGCACCAAATGAAACGCTTATAAGACCAAATACACGGAGTACACTTAACGACACCAGAGAAGTGAGCTGAGCTGCCATATAAAATTTTAGCAACGTCATTTTTTTGAATATCATTGAGCCAACCTGCTCATCGTACTTTAACATCTTAGCAAAATATAAACAAACACCCATTATTATTCCGGTGAGTAATCCTGCAAGAGCCATCATCATTTAACTCCTTCTGCGATAAATAAACCAATTTACCATAACTCCACCAAGATAAAAAGCAATAAATGTAACAATCCCAGCAGCATCAAATTTTGCAAAAACCGAAATACCATAAAAGATGCTACAACCAGAAGCTAACATCGCTCCAATACTCATAACGACCCCACCACAAAATGCCATTACAAATCGAAGGCACTTACGCTGTTCACCAAATCGTAACTTAAATAACTCAGGAACTTCACTAGAAATCTTAAACTTGCCACTAGCAAGTGATGCAAAGAATGCCCCTAATAGTATACCTATAATAAAAAAAGTTTGAAATCCAAGTAGCCCATGATAAGAAGCTCCTCCACTGTTTGCAGTAAAAAATGCTAACCTATTTAACTTATCCAGACCTATTATATGAAGTATGCCAGATGTCACTTTAGGATAAACAGAAACTGGCGCAAAATAGTTATTCCAGAGTGCAGCACTTACCGTTAATAAAATACCTGCAAGACCACCCATGGTATAACATAGTTTATTTGACTTCATATTACCCTTATTAACTAATACTCATCAGTTATTGATACTTATTATATGATTTGGATTAGTACGTCTTATGCGTAATATCTGCACTCAATTGCAACTGAAGTGCTGAGTCTAGCTTAAATATACCGCCAAACTGCGAGCTACTATGCCATGTATCGTCATTGATAATTCCATGATTATTCATGCAATCATGTTGTGCTTTAAGTACCACTGCTACATCTTCAGTTGCTAATAATTCCTGCAATACAACAAATACTTGTTTAGTTAAGCGCTCTTGCAGTTGTGGACGTGCCGCAAAAAAATGTAAAATTTGGTTAAGTTTACCAAGACCAACCAAATGACCTTTAGGCATATAGGCAATTACCGCATGCCCTTTGACTGCTACCAAATGGTGTTCACAACTGGTTTGAAATACTATATTGCTGGCGATCAATGGCTCATGGTAGTTGAATTCATTGGACATCACCGCAAAGGTAGGAAATCTATGATAATCTAAGCCCCAAAAACGTTCTTGTAGATAAAGATCAATCACACGTTTGGCAGTATTATAATTTTCGCTCTCATTTGTCGCAAAGCCGAGCAAATTTAATACTTCCGCAAATTTAGTCTTAACCATCTCTTGATACGCAGTATCCTGACACTTGGCAACTTTGCTGAAATCAACCTGATTTTCCAGATTTTGCTGAATCAGGAGCTGATTAATCCTCATCCCTAGCTGGTAATCGTATTCCTTCATTTTTATCCCTCTTTGGACTTATTTAACAAAATATTTTAGCAGATAGGTTGAACCACTGATGATAATAAATTTTTTCTTCATTCGTTTGGCTGCTGCTAGCGCAGTTAATGGTGCATTATACACATGAATTTGCTCAAATTTACCATATGCTAATTTAGCTAATTCTCGTGCAGGAGTTGCGCGGGGCTGATCAAAAAGATTACAAACCACCAAAGTAGTTGCCAGTTTAGCATAAAGTTCCAGCATCTTACCACGATCTTTATCACGTAAGACCGAAGCAATTACTACACAATCAGCAGGATTAATGAACGCCTCCAAAGACTGTACCAGAACTTTACAGCCATCAGCATTATGCGAAGCATCGGCAATAATTTGTGGATATCTACTTAATAACTGTAAGCGCCCTGACCATTTGACAGTTTTGGCGGCAGCAAAAATTATTGTATCACTAATGCCAATACCCTGCAATACTTCATAGGCAGCTAAAAAATTACGTGCCTGAAAATGCCCGAATAAACCCAGCTCTACATATTTGCTATACTCAAACTGATTCGAAATACTAGTAGGCGATTTATGACGAAGCCTACACATAGTAGGTGAGGAATAAATCAACAACCGAGGATGATGAATCGGGTTGAGTATATCATTTCCTTTGGAAGCAAACCATAAGCGCGTAATAAAACGAGATGAGTCAAGTTCACTATGATAATTATATTTTTCCAGCACATTAACGTAATTATTCGTGCGCGCACTAATTGCAGCAATCAATTCTGGCGTAGTATCAGCAATCACCACCTTACCATCATGAATAATCCCAACCTTGTGTCGTGCAATATCTGCCAAACTATTTCCTAACCACTGGGTATGCTCCAACGCAATATTGGTAATAACGCTATATTCGTTATCAACTACATTCGTCGCATCATCTAGACCACCAAGCCCGGTTTCCAGCACTAGATAATCAATCCCACAGCGTGCGAAATAAACAAACATAATCAGCGTCAGCATTTCAAATGAACTGAGTAAAATTAGGCTAGGTTTTAATAGTTCTTTAAGTTCCAGATATAAATTAGCGAGATCATTATCGCTGATTTGCTGTTGATTTACTAAAATACATTCATTAAGGCAATGGATGTATGGGCTAGTATACTTCCCTACCCGGTAGCCTGCAGCTAATAAGCCAGCTTCAAGAAAAGCAGCTGTTGAGCCCTTGCCATTAGTTCCAGCAATATGAATTACTTTATATTTATATTGTGGTTCATTACACAGTTGTAAGGCTTTTTTGATAGCATTGGCATTAAATTCAGTTTGCGGAGGGTTTAAGTTGGCTAGTTCATCAAGAATTTGCTGTTGATTCATTTGTTTGCTACTCCAAAATATCTACGTTCTAACTGATTGGCTGTTTTAGCTAATTTAAAATACTCACGATAATCATGCATACGAATATAGTCAACGCTCTGTGCAGCTAAAGAACTAGCCACCGCAGCGCTTTCACTATCTCGCCCCGCATATTCTGAAAGTGTAACTTTGTCTAAAAAACGTTTGCGTGAATGCCCAACTAGTAATTCGACATCCAAATTTTGCAAGCGTGAAATATTGCGTAATAAATACCATGATTGGGCAGCAGTTTTATTAAAACCAATCCCCGGATCACAAATTAATTGATTATATGTAAATCCAAGACGAAGAAGTTGCTCAAGCTTACTCTCTGCCCATTGCAAAATTTCAACACACGGATCACAATTAGCATCTAGGACAATCTGCGGATTAGCGGGTATAGTTAAACTGTGCATAAAAGCATAATTTTTACCAGCATCTTTAATTTGGCGTAAACAATCAGAATCCAGCAGCCCTGAAACATCATTAACGATATCCAAATAAGGTAAAAAATGCAGCAGCGTTTCTGCACGAAAGCTATCCAAGCTTAACTTAAATGAGTAACATGATTTAAGTTGATTTAAAACCACCAGCAATGGTTCTAGGCGTTTGATTTCCTGAGTAGAATTCAGAGCTTTAGCACCAGGACGGGTGGATTCTGCCCCCACGTCAATAATACTAACTCCTGCAGCTAATGCTGGTTCTAACTCTTCGATTATTTTATCAATTTGCTGGTAATATTTACCACCATCTGAAAAAGAGTCCGGAGTTTGGTTGATTATTAACATTAATTCAGATAGAGGTAAAAAAGAACGTTTTATTTCGACATCACCAATAAACAAGCTACAACCATTATGACTCGCTTGTGCCTTTTGCTCATAGTTAAGCCAATTAGTATCTTGCACTAATTCACTATATGCCCATGACTTCATAAGCAGCTCTGGATTAGCAAAGTTATTGGTCTCCAATGGAGGTGTAAACTGCTCTTTATTTGGGATGGGTTGCGGTGTCTGGATTAATAAGTAAAATTTATTTGTCAAAGAATAATAGCTTGCATAGCTAAGCTCTAGCTTTATTTGGCGCAGCTCAGCTCTTAATCCCTGCGGCGAATTGGAAACTAAGAGATATAAAAACATTACATCACTTGTTGTAGAATAAATTGTTGATTGGGTTGTAAATTAGCCAGTAATTCTTTGATGCTCAATTGTAGTTTGGGATGACGCCAATTCGGCTCAATCTCAGCCAGTGGTTGCAAAACAAAATCGCGCTCATGCATCCGTGGATGAGGAATCTGTAAAAACAATCCACGCACTATTTGATTCTCAAACAAGATTATATCTAAATCAATAATCCGCGGACCATTGGTAAATTGCTCTGATTTTCCCATGCGTTTTTCAATTTTTTTCAAAGCAATTAATAGCTCTTGCGGTTCAAGCGTGGTAACACCGCTAATACAAGTATTATAAAAATCATCTTGCTCGCTAAAACCCTGTGGTGAGCTTTTATAAAATGGTGCTACTTTTATCTCACTGACAATTTCACTTAAAAACTCAATAGCACTGATTAGCTGGTGCTGTGGATTATTGAGATTTGAGCCTAACGCCAAAGCTATTTTATATGCTCTGGCTTGGGAATACTCGACTTGAATCAAACAGTTCTCTGCTGTACATACATCGGGTTTACTTACATTGATCTTAATTTGCTTAACCTGTGAATAGCGCATAAATAATTCATCAACTAAATAATGCGCTAAACTCTCCAGCAATAAAAATTTACTAACTTGCGTTAACTCACGGATTAATTGACATAGTTCGGCATAATTGACCGTGTGGATTAATTCATCTTGATAATTCCAGTTTCCTAGTTCTAGCTCTAAATTAATCACTAGTGGCTGTTTTTGGTTACGTTCATAATCATAACAACCGATTATCGCTTCAGTTTTTAATTCGTTAATTATTATCTTCATATTCCCACCGCGTAAAAATTTAATCTTATGCATCTATCACGAATATACTTTGAACGCTCATACGTTGAGCTTTTGTTTATATACTCTAAGTGATCGCGATTATAGCTAGGAGTATTGATAAAAAAGGTGAGGCGGTGTACAGATAGTACATAACGAACCTTTTTTAGCAACATGACAACGCTAGAATTGTGAGCGCGACGAGTATAAATCTCGTGCCATTTTCGCCGAAGCCAATCCCAGCCAAGTCACAAACAGCCATAATTCCAATACATAAATAATTAATGCCCATGTACCAATTAATAATGCTACTAGTTTAGCCACTGCAATAGCTGCAAATAATATCACAAATACTATTAGCAAAAATAACATACATGGAATAAAATTTACACCAAATGCACGCAAACCATATGCC
Organism: Neisseriales bacterium; assembly: GCA_008017145.1. The sequence continues at coordinate 34 of SSGY01000081.1, read as the reverse complement.
AAAGCATGAAAAGGTTTACCTTGATAAGTAATAT
>SSGY01000157.1 GCA_008017145.1 Neisseriales bacterium | reverse complement strand
TCTGCAGAGCGGCGTAGTATATTGCTAGCTTCTCTGGGTAGTTTATACGAGTATTATGATTTTGTAATTTTTGGTTTTATGACAATATATTTTGCAACTAATTGTATTCCTGATTATTTTAATGGTAAATTTAAAATTTGTATTGTATTAGCACTCTTTCTTGGTGGGTATTTATTCCGCCCGCTTGGAATGTACTGTTATAGTAAAATCTATTATCTTTATCCACGGATTTATATCATTAATTGGTTGATTGCGGGGCTCTTGGTTACTGCCAGCTTGATTATGGTTGTTTTAGTCGCACATAAAACCTGGAGTACATTTCTGTTCTTAATTTTGTCACGAAGTATACAAGGTTTTGCGCGTGGTGCCGAGGCTCAATCAGAATTTGGATTTTTATCGGTAGTATTGGGGGAAAAACGTGGTATCTCTGCTTTTGGCTTAATGGCTGGTGCAGAAATCGGAGTTTTTTTTGCTCTTGTTGTTAATAGTATCTTAAATCACACTCTTGACAGTCAGCAAATGTATGAATTTGGCTGGCGTCTACCTTTTGCCATTGGTGGCGTGTTCAGTATTATAATTTATCTGTTACGCTATTTTATGCATCAAAAAAGAACTAGTAATCAAATTCCCCACATGTCCAAAATGCTACCAAGTTGGATGATATGTGTTATTTATCCGTGGCAAATGTTGTTTACTTCTTTACTCAGTGGTTTGCGTGCATGCCTTGGCTGGTTTCTTGTTTTCATTGTTCCTTTGTTTTTTTTAAAAATTTTTAATTTTAACTATCTTTATATCGGACATTTGTTGCTATTTTCCTCGGTGGGGAGTATTATCAGTTCGTTTCTGGTTTTCAGATATGTAACACTTGAGTATTCACGAATTATATTGCCGTACTTGATCCTGATAACAGTACCAGTACTTGTATTTTTTATTTATAATTTATGGTTTAATTTTTTATTGCAACTGAGCTTATTATTTATTGGCATAATATCGGGCGCGTTAGCAGTTTTGAATATGCAGGTTTCATTTTCGATTTATTCACCTCTGGTTAGGCTCAGTACAATTTCTGTTTCCTACAACATTGGACATACGCTAGTTAGTGGCTTTTTTTTACTGATTATCAGTTCATTATCCGCTTTTCTGGAATATTCTTATTCAGGATGGCAACATTTTGAATGGTGGTTGTTATACTTAGCCAGTGGTATACTGATTTTGATGAGCCTTGTGTTATTCTACCTGGCAATCAAATTGCGGAAATTAAAGTACTATCCAGAATTGCTGCATTTTATTCATAACCAACGTAAATAACTAAATTAAAGAGTAAAAATAATTATGCTACATGAACATATTCAGATAAAAAATAATCTGACTAACAAACAAAAAATTCTTGATGCCGCACGGGTACTCTTTGCTCAACAAGGATTTGATGGTACAACCAGCAAAGATATTGCTCAATTGGCAGGATGCTCAGAGGGGTTGATTTTTAAATATTATGAAAATAAGCGTAATATATTTAAAATATTAGTAACTGAATGGTTTGACAGTAATATGCAAACTTTAAAAAATTTGCCGCAATCAACATCTTTAGAAGACGAAATACAATTATTATTAAACTGGTTTGTGGATAATTTTACGCAACGTAAAGATTTACACAAAATTTTTCTTTTTCAGCGGTTTAACGTTAATTTTCAAAATAATTTTGTCAGAGATCACCATGATTACCTTCAGGAGCGTCTGACAATTATTACCAAGCGTTTAGAGTTATTTAAACATAATGGAGAATTGCGCGAAGATGTTGATATCTCGCAGCTGTGTGAGTTATTTCACGGTTATATTATGATTGAAATATTGTTTCGCGATTTGTCGCTTGAACAAATAAAAATCAAACTGCAGTCGTTTACTCGGTTAATTTTTAATGGCTTGAAGAATTCGTGATTATACTTATATAAATGCCAGTTAGAAATGGTTTGCTGGTACGGGTGCCGATGTTGTTGCACCATACTATATAATCTTTAATCCTGCTACGCAAGGATAAAAATTTGATCTGGAAGGTAATTATATTCGCAGCTTTGTTCCTGAGCTAAAATTGTTACCTGATAAGTATTTATTTAGCCCATGGGAAGTTTCTGAAAATGTTCTTAGTACAGCTAATGTTGTTTTGGGTACTAGCTTATCCACAACCTTTGGTTAATTTAAAATTTAGCTAGACACAGGCATTGAAGCTCTTTACTGATCTGAAAATTAGAAATATCTAAAATTTACTACTATTGCGCTGCAGCACATTATCTGTTTTATACATAGTCTGAATAACATATAATACCTACATTAAAAAATTAGTACAAATAATTATAATTAAATAGTTAAGTTCCTAATATTCACAGTTTATATAGTGAATAAATATATATCAAGGGGTTATGTCAATAAGTGTGACTGCGCATGTTGAACTATCTGGTGAGCAGTTCCGTATTTTGTAAACTTTAGAAGGAAACACAATGAGTAAATTATTAGAGCAATTAAAGCAAAATTTAAGTCCAGAAGCATATAATAAATTTGCTTTAGCTTTATCGGCTGAGTACTTAGATCGCTATTCGCTCGAAGAAGTTACGGAAGATTGTAAATTAATGTCAAGCTTGAGTCATAACAATGAGTATGCAATTGCGATTACGGATGGAGAATCTAATGCAGATAATTTGTGGCAAATTAAGCTAATTCGTTTTAATGACACAGTAAGCTTGTCACGTGGGTTGCCAATCATTGAAAATTTTGGTTTTAAACTGTTGGATGAAAAACCGTATAAAGTAAAAATTGCTCAAAATGAGCAGATTTATATCTGTGATTTTGGGGTTGAAGTGCCTGATGGATTAGTTGGTAAAATTAAAGATCAACAATTGATATCTAAACTAAAATCAGCGATTGTTGCTGCGTTTACCCGTCAAGTTGAAAGTGATACGTTAAATAAATTGGTGCTTTACTCAGGTCTAACCGCACGTCAGGTTTCGCTAATTCGTGCCGTAGTTAAATATATGGCACAAACCAGCTTGCCTTTCTCTGCTGGCTATATGAGCGAATGCCTGAAAAATCATGCTACACTTAGCCGACATCTATTTGATTTGTTTGAAGCAAAATTCTGTCCGGAGCATCACTCTGCAGCAAAATCAGGTGAGATTCAACAGTTGGTTAATGCAGAACTAAACAAAGTAGAAAATTTGGCAGAAGATCAAATTTTAAAAGCCGCTTTCTCTGTGGTTAATGCGATGATTCGGACTAACTATTATCAAACTTTAGATGATGGTGCACACAAACCATATATCTCATTTAAACTTGAGTCTGCTAAGGTGCTAAATCTGCCAAAACCATATCCTTTATATGAGATTTTTGTATATTCAATTCGCTTTGAAGCGGTACATTTACGTGGTGGTAAAGTAGCTCGTGGTGGTTTACGTTGGTCAGATCGTAAAGAAGATTTCCGTACCGAGGTATTGGGCTTGGTAAAAGCACAAATGGTTAAAAATTCAGTGATTGTGCCTACAGGTTCCAAAGGTGGTTTTGTTTGTAAAAAATTACCAGATGCAAAAGATCGTGAAGCGTATATGGCTGAAGGTATTAACTGTTATAAACAATTCATTTCAGGGTTGTTGGATATCACGGATAATTTAGTTAATGGGCAAGTTGTTCATCCTAAACAAGTGATTCGCCATGATGGTGAAGATCCATATTTGGTGGTAGCAGCCGATAAAGGTACTGCAACTTTTTCCGATTTTGCGAATGAAATGTCACAGAAATACTCATTTTGGTTAGGTGATGCATTTGCCTCAGGTGGTTCAGTTGGTTATGATCACAAAAAAATGGGGATTACCGCCAAAGGCGCGTGGGAAGCAGTTAAACGTCATTTCCGTCATTTAGGTATTGATACCCAAACGCAAGACTTTACCGTAATCGGTATTGGTGATTTGATGGGAGATGTATTTGGTAATGGAATGTTATTATCTGAGCACATCAAGTTAATTGCAGCGTTCAATCATCAACATATTTTCCTTGATCCTAATCCAAATGTTAAGACTAGTTATCAAGAGCGGCTACGTATGTTTAATCTACCACGCTCGAGCTGGGAAGATTATGATAAATCAACCATCTCTCAAGGTGGTGGGATTTACTCTCGTTCAAGTAAAACAATTCCTCTAACCTCAGAAGTAAAAGCTTGGTTGGAGATTGAAGATGATGAATTAGCACCGAATGACTTGATTCATTTGATTTTAAAAGCTAAAGCTGATTTACTTTATAATGGTGGTATCGGTACTTATATTAAAGCCGAAAGCCAGTCTAACGAAGAAGTAAAAGACAAAGCTAACGATGCATTACGTGTTAATGGTAATCAATTACGCGTGCGTGTAGTTGGTGAGGGTGGTAACTTAGGTGCTACTCAATTGGGGCGAATTGAATTTGCTCAAGCCGGTGGTAATATTTGTACTGATGCGATTGATAATTCTGCAGGTGTTGATTGTTCCGATCATGAAGTAAATATCAAGATTCTATTTGCTGCAATTATGCAAGCAACTGGAATGGATGTTGCAACGCGTAACAAAATTCTTGAATCAATGACGGATGATGTTGGTCATTTAGTTTTACGTGATAACTATCTACAAACGTTGGTACTGCGTACTGCAGGCTACCGTGCACGTTATACTTTGCCAAATCATCAAATTTTTATGCGCAAACTGGAAAAATCAGGTGAATTAGATCGTAAGATTGAGTTTTTACCAACGGATGCTGAGATTAATGAGCGGATGCAGGAAGATAGGGGCTTGACTTCACCAGAGATGTCAGTTTTGTTAGCATATTCTAAAATGTCTTTAGATCGTGAAATTTTAAAAAGCACATTAGTTACTGATGCTGATTTTAATGATTTACTAATTGCTTATTTCCCTAAACATTTGCAAGAAAACTATAAAGATTTTATTCTTAACCATTATTTACGTAAAGAAATTATTGCTAATCAATTGGCTAATTTGGTTGTGAATCGTGCAGGTATGACATTTGTATCGCGCTTTACTGATGAATTTAGCTCACCATTATCAGATATTCTTAAAGCATGGTGGGTTGCATATAATCTACTTGGTGCTCCACGTTTGTATAATGAGATTGAAGGCTTGGATAATAAGGTTGACGCAGAAGTTCAATTAAAGCTGTATGTTGGTGTTGAAAAAGCAGTTGAACGCTTATGCCGCTGGATTTTACGTTATGTTAAGGATTTAAGTAGTGCTAGTTCAATTATCAGTAAATATACCACGCACGTTGAAACTTTAGAGTCACACATTGATAAATTAATCAAGAGCGAAGATTATCCTGAAGTTCGTGATGAGGAGAATTTATATATTTCAGCAAATGTGCCTGCAGTATTAGCTAAATTGGTATCTCGTCTGGGCTATTTACCGCAAGTAATGGATATTGTCTTATTGGCAATGGAAAATAATTTAGCTTATGACGTGGTAGCCGATAATTACTTTGCTGCTGGTCGTTTATTACAAATTGACTGGTTGCGTAAAAATGTTCTGTTGTTATCACGTGGTAATAAGTGGCAAGCCTTGGCTCGTTCGGCGTTGCTTGCTGATGTGTTCAAGTTATACCGTGGCGCAATGCAATTAGCAATCGTCAACACTAAGGCTGATACTCGTGCCTGGATTGCGGATAATCAAGATCGGATGGATAAAATTAATGCTATTTTAGAAGAGCTACAAAGTTATAAAGTTCTTGATTTGGCAATGTTATCTGCTGCAATTCGTGAATTTGCTCATATTTTAGAGTAGTATCTAACTTTTTTATTGTAAATAGCCGAGATAAAACCTCGGCTATTTTTATGTCTTGACAACGACGTATGGTTATGTTAGAATCGCGACATATAGGAAATGGAGTTTTCCTAAACCGTCTCAAATAGACTAATGACTCCTACCAAGTTTCTGTTTAGTTAAAATAGAAATAGGTTGGGTCCGTAGTTTGCTCTCATCACTCATTTAAACCAAATCTTTTCTATTTTAGCTTAATGGAATGTCTTTAGCTAGATTTCTTCTAAAAGTTTGATAATCAAAAAACTAACATGGTTTCTTATTAATGTCACTAATTGAATTTTTTGTTAGTATGATGTTGCATTTTAAAGCACTTAATCAACTGTGTATGATTTTATTAAGCTGTTTTGGGTTTTTAGGCTGGAGTTGCACGGGATATATTTGATACTTGTGTTAAAATCTGCCTATGCGATTTATTAGCTGTTGTAAATTGCTTTCGAACGAGACAGATAACTATTTTATTTTGCCACGAGTAATAATATGCCAAAAATTCTAAAACTCATGAAAAATGAGCTTCATTTACCAATCATCGTCGTGATTCTTGCGATTATAATTGGGATTTACCATATTTTTTCTTACTTGATTCCCTTTACCGATAATGCTTTTGTTGTAACTAATGTTTCGCCTGTTGCTGCAGATGTATCTGGTTTTATTACGGAGATTCATGTTAAAAATGGTCAGGCTGTCAAAAAAAATGACCCAATTTTCACAGTTTATCAATTACCGTATCAATTAGCATATCAACAAGCAAGCGCAGACTATCAGGAAGGTCTGAAAAAAATTATTGTATTGCAAAAGCAAATTGACCGTAGCAATGCATTAATTAAGTCCACCGAAGCGGAATTAAATAAAAGCAAATATGAGTTAGGACTCAAACAAGATCAAGATGTGGTTGAAGCAGTGTCCAAGCTTGAAGTAAAAAAACTTTCCTATGATGTAGAAACACTGGCAAATAAATTAGCTTCTTTACATCAGGAAGTTGAAGTTTTAAAGGCGGAGATTGAGCAACAGAAACAAACTGTAGCGAGCCTTAAAGCTAAGATGGCACAGGCTCAAGTTAATCTGGATTTGACGATAGTCCGAGCACCCAGCGATGGTGTAGTTGATAATCTCTATGTGGCGCTTAATACACCAGTAAAAATTCATGAACCGCTATTTTCTTTTATTGATACATCCAATTATTATATTCAGGCAAATTTTAATGAAACTGATTTAAGAAACGTGCGGGTAGGGGATAAAGTTACAATTATGCTCCGAATGTATTATTTTGATCGAATCTTCCATGGCGAGATCGTTAATACGCTTTGGGCTGCAGATCGGCAAACTACCGCACCGAAGAGTCAACTGCAGAAAGTGGTTAATGAAAATGAGTGGTTGCTACTGCCACAACGTTTTCCGATTCAAATAAAAATTTTAGATCCAGATCCTAATTATCCGTTAAATCCAGGCTCGAGTGCATATGTTTATATCTCGACTAAAAAATAGTCTGGCGAATTACGATCGCTTTGCCGAACATCGGATTAATGGGCTTAAAGCAGTATTTGTATTAGAATTACTCTTTGGCTTTAATTATGTCTTTGGTATGCCAAATCCGTATTTCTATTATTTTTATATTCCGTTAACTGCTTTTGCTGCGGAGCTAATTGGTAATACTCTGCAGGAAAAATACCTCTTCTATTTCTTTACTGTAATGGGGAGTATTTTAGCGGTATTTTGTTTTGGCGTCTTTTCCAGTTATAAAATTTTCTTTGTTTTCTTTGTCTTTTTTTATTCAATCTGGCTCTATTTTACAGCATTGTATTTTCTCAAAAGTATGCTGGTTCCTGTACCGCTAATTTTAAGTCTTGCGGTTTATTCGATGACTTATGGTGATACCAACAGTAATTTCTATATTGCGTTAAATCATGGCTTACAAACTTTTGTTGCTATGTTAGTAGTATTTGCGGGCTTGTTTTTATTTCCTAAGACTTATTATTTATCAATATGGCGACGTGGTTTTTATAACGCGCTATCAAGCATGGAAGCTATAACATTGGCTGTCAGTCATAGTCGTGATATTGATGTATTAATTATTCCTGGTACGTTGATTATGGAACGCTATGCTAAAATGATTTCACGGCGCGATAAATATTTTAGTGTTCTGAAAATTACCTTACTAAGTCTTGATCTGGTTATGGCAATGTCATATTTAGTTTCATTTCGCAAGCAATTAAGAACGCCATACATTGTTGTATTGCACAAATATCTCGTATTACTAAAAGAGCATTGTTTTGAGCGTAAGGTTGTTTTCATTGCCGAGCATGAACGCAGCATTTTCCAAGAGACTTATGAGCTAAGAATACTCTATCAGCTAATTAATAGTTGGAATTACCTATGTTCGCAAAATTAGTTTTACCGAATCTGAGCTACAGAGCGCTGAGAGCACTGCATATATGTATTGTCTTTACCTTTACCATTTGGTTTCAGGAAATATTGCGTTTTCCACGCGCTGGTTGGACTGGCTTTGCGGTAATGATGATTTATGCTGGTTTTGATAGTGGTACAACTTTGTTCCGTGCCTACCATCGCTTTTGGGGCATGCTTTTGGGATTATTTAGTGGCTATCTGTTGTGGTTTATGGGACATTTGGATTACCGAACACTTATTTTGATTATTCCGCTAACCGTATTTTTTGCCTACTTTTTAGTTGGACATGCTTACAGCGTACCAACCGCATTTACAGTTAATACTGCAGTTATTGGGACTGGGTATTTTTATGCGCACAACTCATTTTCAATTACATTTTTCCTAGTTGACTATGCGATTTGTACGGTATTTGCTTTTGTGATTATCTTACTTTTTGAACACTTCTGGTTTCGCCGCCATCATATGATGCAGCGATTTATTCGCGATACTCAAAATGAGGTGCTGCAGCATCTCTCTGAACTAGTGAATTTATTGAACCAAGATAAAATTCAACGTACTAAATGGTATCATAGTTGCGTGGCACTCAATCGTAGTTTGAATGAGGTTAATAATTTAGTTCGTAATGCCCAGTTTTTACATAGTTCTGAACAAGCGGTTGGTGATGAGTTTAATTATTTTGTAGCATTAAGCAATCGGGTTTTTGTTGCATTGAAAGCTCTTTATTCTGCGTACTATACCAAACGCTATCATAAGCATGACTATTTTGACCTCTATAATCAAGTTCAAGCTGATTTAGCACAATTAAACTCTTTGCTTGAACATAAAATTAGTATTAATTCCGGAGTTATCCATGAAGCACATAATTAAACCGTTGGCATTATTACCTTTTATTTTATTGGGGTGTGCTTATAATAATACATATCATAAGCCTGATGTTCCGGTTAAAAACCAATGGTCAGTCCCAGATCGTAATATTGAATCAGGTAATGAAAGTAATTTACCTTATATTGCGTGGTGGCAGGGATTTAATGATCCGCTTTTAAATCAGTTGATTGAAAGTGGTTTGGCTAATAATAACTCACTTAATATGTCACGTGGACATATTGAAGCTGCTGAAGGTGAACTTAAAAAAGTTCAGTTCCAATGGATTCCAGATGTTAGTGTATTGCTTGGTTATTCCAATAATCCAGCTACTGGTTTTCCAGGGCTTTTAGCTTTAATTGCACCTAACTATACCATGAATGTTTTTAGCCAGATTAAGCAACAGAAAAAGGCTAAGTATGAACTAGCCGAGGCTAAAGCGGAAGATGATGCGATTAAACTTACGGTAATAAGTCAGATTACGGCGAGCTATTTTACTTATTTGGCTGAAATTGAACGAAGAGCATTGCTTCAGCAACTGGCAGATGATATTACTCATCAGGCAGATATCGCGAGTAAAGTTTATCGGGGTGGTTTAAGTGCAGATATAAATGTCGAAGAGCTACGTTCGCAGGTGAATTTAATTCGTGGTGAACAACAAGTGATTGAACAAAATATAGTTGTTAGTCGCAATGCTTTGCAATATCTGATTAATCATAATCCTGGTAGTCTAAAGACCACTAAACAGTTTGCTGATTTTAATAATAAAAAATTAATTCCCGGAGCATTGCCTTTAACGGTGCTGGAAAACCGTCCGGATATGCAAATGGCAGAAAATCGTTTGCGAGCATCTAATGAAGGAATTGGTTTAGCTGCCAGTGAATTATTGCCTACCGTACAATTAGATTTTATTGGCGGTCCGGTGGCGGGAAATAATAACTATTACTTCCCAACTCCAATAACAACCAATGTAGTTGATTTTAATGATCAATTATTAAAGATTCCAGTATTTAAAATGTCAGCATTTGGTGAGATAGCAAAAGCGCGCGGTTTGGACAAAGTATCTTATTTTAATTACGTTGATACCTTGCAAAAGGCTCTGCGCGATACGACTAATGCTCTTTCAGCTAATCAGCGTTTAACCGAGAAACTTACGCAGACTGAATCAGCAACTGCCCATTTAGCAAAAGCTTATAATTTGAATCAACGTTTATATCAAAAAGGTATTCAAAGCTATTTGTCTACTTTAAGCAGTAAGATTGCTTGGGATAGAATTCAGATTAATTTAAATCAAGATAAATTGCAGCAGCTATTGACGATAGTTAATCTTTATCAAGAGGTAGCTGGAGGTTATAAATCTGGTGAAAAAGCTGAATCGAGTAATAATAGCTAATAATGTTAATACTCACCCATAACTGCCACAATATGCTGTAAGAGTTAGGAACAAGGCAGCGTAGTGTACATGAGAAGTACGTGAGGAGCTTAGTTCCGAAGCTATTACTGCACAGGGTGAGCAGTTATATATTAATTTTGTTTGTTGAAAGCTTGTAAAGATAACTATAGCTGATTCGGTAGTTACTAAATCTAGTGTAAATAAAAATAGCCGGTATAAAAATCCGGCTATTTTCACAACTAAAGTTATTAACCTAATAAGTGTTTAATTGCTGCGCGTTCTTCACATAATTCATTATAGGTTGCATCAATATATTTACGACTAAAGTCGCTGATTGCAAAGCCTTGAACTACAGTGTACTCACCATTTTTGCAAGTACATGGATAGCCAAACATTACGCCTTCAGGAATGCCATAGCTACCATCAGATGGAACACCCATAGTAACGATTTCACCTTCAGCAGTACCAAGTACCCAGCTACGGATATGATCAATGGCTGCGTTAGCAGCCGAAGCTGCAGATGATAATCCACGAGCTTCAATAATTGCAGCACCACGTTTTTGTACCGTTGGAATAAAGTCAGTCACTAGCCAGTTCTCATCAACTAATTCGCTAGCTTTTTTACCTTTAGCCGTTGCGTTGAAAATATCTGGATATTGAGTTGAAGAGTGGTTACCCCAAGCAACGACATGGCTTACATCAGTAGTATGACAACCAACTTTAGCCGCAAGCTGGCTCATTGCACGATTGTGATCTAAGCGCATCATCGCTGTGATATTGCGTGGATTTAGACCAGCTGCATTTTTTGATAGAATTAATGCATTGGTATTAGCTGGATTTCCAACAACTAAAACCTTAACATTTTTGTTGGCAACCGCAGCCAAGGCTTTACCTTGGACAGTAAAGATTGCGCCATTAGCTTCCAATAAATCCTTACGTTCCATTCCTTTTGAACGTGGACGCGCACCTACTAGTAATGCAATATCGGCATCTTTGAATGCTACCATTGGATCACTACTAGCCACAATTCCATGTACTAAAGGAAATGCACAATCGTCTAATTCCATAATCACACCTTTTAGGGCATTCATGGCTGGTTCAATTTCCAATAATTGCAAAATAACAGGCTGGTCTTTACCTAGCATGTCACCGCAGGCAATACGGAATAATAAGCTATAACTGATTTGACCGGCAGCTCCGGTTACCGCAACACGTACAGGTGCTTTCATAAATGAACTCCATATATAAAGATTATTTAACAGGAGCATATTGTAGCAAAAAAGCCAACGATAGGTTAGAATAACTGGTTTGCTATATAAATAAATTTATGAATGCAGAATTTAATCTAATTATAAGGCTTGTTTATGTTAATGTATCCGCATATTGATCCGGTGGCACTAAGCTTTGGTCCCATTAAATTACACTGGTATGGTGTGATGTATCTTTTAGGTTTTTTATTTTTCCTTTACGGTGGTAAATGGCGAATTGGTAAATTTGGTCATCCAGTGTTAACTCAAAAAATGATTGATGATTTTCTTTTTTATGGCGCTCTTGGTGTTATCTTAGGCGGGCGCTTGGGTTATTGTTTGTTTTATCGTCCTGATTATTATTTATCCCACCCATTAGAAATTATCAAAACCTGGGATGGCGGAATGTCATTTCATGGTGGTATGCTCGGAGTTTTTGTTGCGGTGTATTTGTTTGCACGTAAAATCAATAGTAATTTTTTTGTCATTTCAGATTTTATTGCTCCATTCATACCAGTTTGCTTGATGTTTGGTCGCCTAGGTAATTTCATCAATGGTGAATTATGGGGGCGTTTTTCAAGTCCTGATTTACCGTGGGGAATGGTTTTCCCTGCATCTGGTTCGATGCTACCGAGGCATCCATCGCAGCTTTATGAAGCTTTTGCAGAAGGTGTTGTGCTATTTCTAATTTTATTAATCTTTACGAGTAAACCACGCAAATTAGGGCAAACTTCTGGGGTATTTATGATTGGCTATGGCTTAGCTAGGTTTATTTTGGAGTTTTTCCGTGAACCAGATGCTTTTGCAACTGGAATTGTGGCATCTACTGGACTATCTCTTGGTCAATTTTACTCCTTTCCAATGATAATTGCGGGTGTTATAATATTCTGGTGGGGCTCTCGCAGTAAGACTTCAATCACACATTAATTTTTAATGATTATGAAAGTATGAAATTGGTTGATTTAAAAAGACTTAAGTACCTAATTCCAAGTTTTTTTACGTTATGTGCCATGTTGGCTGCGTTCTATTCAGTACTTCAATCTGCATCTGGCAGTTTTCATGCTGCCGCATATGGTGTGATTATAGCAATGGTATTTGATGGGCTAGACGGTAGAAGTGCAAGGCTGACAAATACCTGTACGCCATTTGGCGCTTCTTTTGATAGTATTACCGATATGATGGCATATGGGGTGGCTCCGTCAATTATGCTTTATTGCTGGGGGTTATTTTCTTTAGGTAAATTTGGCTATATAGTTTGCTTTATTTTTTGTGCTTGTGCTGGCTTACGTTTAGCCAGATTTAATGTTATGCTGGCACAAGTAGATAAACGTTATTTTCAAGGGCTATCCTCAACAATTGCGGGTGGCTTTTTAGTATCATTTATTTTGCTTTGTGTTCAACATCACTGGTATAGTTTAAAAATAATCGTACTGGGAAGTATTATCACTGCTATTTCGGCACTTTTGATGGTTAGTAACATTAAGTTTTATAGCTTTAAAGAAATTAATGTTTCCAATAAGTTTAAATCATTCATTGTTGCAAGCGCTTTTGTCCTACTATTATTCCTGATTTATTTCTTCAAAGCATCCGCAATATTTTCTGTCATTGCGCTTTATATTATTTATTCGGTTAACGTTCATTTTATTAATTGTGTTTTTCATCATGAATAATCAAATAATTTTTCTATGGTTTTAAATAACTATAATTGGTCATGAGGGTATCTATCTCTGGTAACTATAGTCTATTCTGTGGTAGAATTAGCATTGTTTAAATGTTAATTTTTACTTGATTATTAATGGTAATGCGCTACTGGTTTCAGTTATTTGATATTAAAACCCTTTATTAATCAGGGCTTTCATGAATGCATCAATACTGTTCTAATGAATGAGCTTTAGGTGCTGTTGACAGTTTTATTAATATTAAGGGTTGTTTATATAGTCTAATTTTCTTTTTTAGGGTGTATTATGAGAAAGTTTTTTGCCGTTTTGCAACAGGTTGGTCAATCGCTAATGTTACCAGTTGCGCTTTTACCTGCTGCGGGTATTTTATTGGCACTAGGTAATGCCTTTCAAAATCCTGCATTGGTGCAGTATTTGCCATTTTTAGATGCGCATTGGTTTCAATCTTTAGCACATTACATGGAGCAGGCTGGTGGAATTGTCTTTGCCAATTTACCGATTTTATTCTGTGTTGGTGTAGCCGTAGGTTTGTCTGGTGGCGAAGGTGTGGCGGCACTTGCGGCATTAGTTGGTTTTCTAATCATGAATGTAGTGGTTGGCTTAGCTAGCGGTGTTCCAGATGTAATTTCGCAATTACAGCATCCAAATCCTAAGCTTGCAGTGGTATTGGGGATTCCAACATTGCAAATGGGGGTGTTTGGTGGAATCATTATGGGGATTCTTGCTGCCAAAATTTATAAAAAATATTATGATATTGAATTACCTCCATATTTAGCTTTCTTTGCGGGTAAACGCTTTGTACCAATTATGACTGCCGTTGTAGCAATCATTTTAGGTTTGGTATTATGCATTGTTTGGCCTCCAATTGGTAATTTCTTGCAATGGTTCTCTGATTCAATGATTAATGCCAATCTAACTTTGTCAGCATTTGTCTTTGGGGTTATTGAACGTTCGCTAATTCCATTCGGTTTACATCATATTTTCTATAATCCGTTCTGGTATCAGTTTGGTGATTACATGTCTAAATCTGGTCAATTAGTTCATGGTGATCAAACAATATTTTTCGCTCAGTTAAAAGACGGTGTGCCATTTACTGCAGGAACATTTATGACTGGTAAAT
>SSGY01000077.1 GCA_008017145.1 Neisseriales bacterium | reverse complement strand
GGATGTAGGTTAATTTATCTGCCACCATATTCACCTGACCTAAACCCAATTGAACATATATGGGCTAACTTGAAACGTTGCATTAGGACAAATGATAATCGACAGGATAATTTAAGTTTAGCTATTGAACAATCTATCGCTCAGCTATTTATAGGATAACTATAAAATCAGTGAGCTATTCGGAACAGAGCTTGCAGATGAATATATTCGCCAACTGGAAAATCACGAAATATATAAACATGATGAGACGCATCCATTTTTCCCATATTGCGCTTCAATTACCATGTACCCGTTTTTGCTTAATGGCTTGACTACTTTAGGTGGTGAATCTTTGGCGCCAAAGCATTTAGATAGCTTTTGTGGCTCATTCGTTAATTTGGTTTTTGCTATTTCGTCTCAGTTTGCTGGAGCTTGCGGAACCCCAGAGTTTTTATTGTATTTTGATTATTTTGCGCGCTTGGATTATGGTGATAACTATTTAATAACTCATAAATCGGAAGTCGAGAATCATTTACAGCATGTTGTGTATGCTTTAAATCAACCTGCAGCAGCACGTGGGTATCAAAGTATTTTTTGGAATATTTCCATTTTTGATAGCAATTTTTTAAGCTCTTTATTTGCGGATTTTATTTTTCCGGATGGAACACGTCCTGATTTTGCATCGGTGATGGATTTAGAAGAATTTTTTCTGAGTTGGTTTAACCGGGAACGAACTAAAGCGATTTTAACTTTTCCAGTAGTGACAGCAGCAATACTAACTCAAAATAATCAGCCCAAAGATGATGAATTTGCAAAGATGTGCGCCGTACAAATGCACGAGGGAAATTCATTTTTTATCTATATGTCGGAGAGTGTCGATAGTTTAAGTTCATGCTGCCGGTTACGTAATGAGTTGACTGATAATACTTTTTCGAATACCTCAGGCGCAGGAGGGGTTGCAACTGGCTCAATTAATGTAATTACCTTAAATATGAATCGGCTAGTATTGGAAAAGCGCGATTTGCTAACTAAGATTAACAAAATTCATAAATATCATGTTGCATATCGTAAAATAGTTGAAGATTTTTTAAATGCTAATTTGTTGCCTGTCTATTCAGCAGGTTACATAAATATTAATAAACAATTTTTAACTATCGGTATTAATGGAATGCTTGAAGCTGCTGAATCTATGGGGATTACTCCGGGTAATAATCTCGAATATATTCAATTTTTACAACAACAGTTAAAAATTATCTATGATGCAAATCGTGCTGCGCGCCAAGAGTCTGGTTATTTATTTAATACTGAATTTGTACCAGCTGAGAATTTAGGTGTAAAAAACGCTAAATGGGACAAGCAGGCTGGCTATCAGATAAATCGTGATTGTTACAATAGCTATTTTTATCCAGTAGAAGATGATGGAATTAATGTCGTCGATAAATTTATTTTGCATGGGCGTGAGATTACCCAATATCTCGACGGTGGTTCGGCATTGCATCTCAATACCGATGGTTATTTAACTGTAGAAGGATATCTGAAGTTGTTTAATCTGGCAGCTAAAACTGGCTGCAATTATTGGACGACTAATGTAAAAGTTACTTATTGCTGCGATTGTTCTACGGTTAATAAATTAACGCTTGATTATTGTCAGCAATGCTCTTCTAAAAATGTACGGCACGCAACGCGTGTAATTGGTTATCTAAAATTGATTGATAATTTTAGTAAAGAACGTAGAATCGAAGAAAAAATGCGTCATTATCACAGGTCATAACTTTATTAAATCATAACCTGTATTACAATAAAATATGCTAAAATAAATCATTCTTAAATCTTTGGATTAATATTGTATGAATAAACTACATCTAACTCGCAAATATGGTGCTCTTAAAGGCGCTTTTATGTCACAAGTTTGGAATGATTAGAAAGAGGGGATTACTATGTCAAATACAACACAACTAATACACTATGTCTCAATAACTATTCCTACCGCAAAGCTTTATAAGCAACGTCAGTAAATTTCAAAAACATACTTAGTTCTTAATGAAATTTAGCAACATATTATTTTTATTTAATATTTATATACTCTTACTTAAGTGTTGCTGTACTATGCGTAACTCTATTTATTTTACATGGTGAGGAATGAAATGGCTCAATTAGAAAAAAAATTAAAAGCACGCCATATTAACATGATTGCAATTGGTGGCTCAATTGGAACCGGAATTTTTTTAGCCAGTGGTTATTCAATTTTTATTGGTGGACCGGGTGGTGCGTTATTTGCCTATGCATTAATGGCGGTAATTGTCTATTTTTTAATGACTAGTTTAGGTGAAATGAGTACCTATAAGCCAAGCTCAGGTTCATTTTGTGACTATTCTACAACATATGTTGGCAAGTCATTTGGTTTTGCGATGAGTTATAACTATTGGTTTAACTGGGCAATTACTATTGCTGCGGAGATATCGGCAGCGGCATTAGTTATGAGCTATTGGTTTCCCCATGTTAATCCAGTCTATTTTTCACTGGCTTTTTTTAGCATGATTTTTTTGGTAAATCTATTTTCGGTTAAAGTATATGGTGAAATTGAGTATTGGTTGTCATTTTTAAAAGTTGGTGTAATCATCGTCTTTATTATTTTAGGTGCGTTTACTATTTTTCAACAACCACATTTTGGAACGCAAAATTGGCATATTCAAGATGCACCATTTCATAGCGGATGGTATGGTTTTATCTCAGTTTTCTTATTTGCTGGGTTTTCATTTCAAGGAACTGAGTTAATAGGGGTTGCATCTGGTGAAACTAAAGATCCAGAAGTTACCATTCCTAAATCCATCAAACTGGTATTTTGGCGTCTAACATTATTTTATGTATTATCAATTGGCGTAATTAGTCTATTATTGCCATTCAATGATCCTAAACTAGCAGATCAAAATAATATTTCGACTAGTCCATATACCTTGATTTTTCATAAATTTGCTGGTATGTATGCTGCTGATGCAATGAATTTTATTATCTTGGTAGCGCTTATTTCTGCAGCTAATGCTAGCATGTATTCTTCAAGCCGTATATTATGGTATATGGGGCAGCATGGGCAAACCCCGGCCATCTTTAAACACTTTAATAGCAAGGGTGTTCCAATTCCTGCTTTAATCGCGACGGCATTGATTGGCTCACTGGTGTTTATTTCATCATTTATTGGCAATGGTACATTTTTTAGCTATATAGTGCAAATTTCTTCTTTATGTGGCTTTATTGCTTGGTTTGGGATTGCTTTAAGTCATTATCAATTCAGACGTAAATTCTTGCCAGCATTGGGTGGGCTTTCGATTCTTAAATATCGGGCTAAGTTTTATCCTTGGGCGCAAATTATTTCAATGCTGGTGATTGTGGTAATTGTTGCTGCACAATTTATTACATTGGGAGAGCACTATGGTATTTGGGATTTTGTGATGATTTATTCCTCAGTCATTCTATTTGCCGCTATTTATCTCGGACATAAAATTTATATCGTGCGTAAAAATAAGGCTCTTTAATGCGTGTTAGTATAATCAATATTGCCAATAAAATGCCTCAATGGGTCGTTAGCGCTTGCGATGAATATCTAAAACGGATTAATCATGGTAAGTATAGTTGCCAGATAATTGAAATTAAAGCTGATAAAAATGCGAATAAAAGCGCCATGGAAAATATGGCGCTGGAAGCTAAAAAGATTGAGGATTCTATTCCTCGGGATAGTTTTGTAATTGCGCTTGATGAGCGTGGTAAAATGTACGATAGTATCCAATTTGCGAGCTTTTTAGAACGTAGCGCCTTATCTGTACCCTCGCTATGTTTTATCATTGGTGGCGCAGACGGCCTTCATCCTGATTTGCGTGCTAAAGCGCATGCCAGAATTAGTTTATCAACCATGGTGTTTCCGCATGCTTTGGTGCGGGTAATTATTTTGGAGCAAATTTATCGAGCAATCTCGATACTGGAGCACCATCCGTACCATCGGGAATAGTCTCTGATGACCATAAATTTATATTATAGCGATGATACCTTGCGTGCAAAAGCTTTGGAGTTAGCTGCAATTGTTCCTGATGCTCAAGTGTTACGATTTGATTCGGCATTGGCTATGGATGAGCTATATTTGTTGCTAACTAATGAATCGCTGATGATAGTTTCACCATTATTTAAGCCTTTTAATGTTTATTCTTTTTATCATGAGTTTATTGCGAAACGAAAACCAGGATTAAAATGTGAAATTTTATTACAGGCGATTAATCTAAAGCCTAGTGTTAGTCAGCCAATAAAAGTATTAGATTTGACCGCTGGTTTAGGGCGCGACTCTATTCTTCTGGCTCTATCTGGTTTTAGGATTACGATGCTTGAAAATAATCCCTATCTGGCAATTATTCTCAATTATCTATGTCTTAATTTCAGAACGCAATTAAATGATATTCAGGTGATATATACACATAATTATGATTATTTGCAAAGCATTACCGACAAACATGATGTAATTTATTTTGATCCAATGTTTGCTGATGGTAAAAATGCTTTGGCTAAAAAAGATATGCAGTTAATAGATCTAATGATAAAAACTGCTAATCAAGAGTCACATATAGCTGATGATACTGTTTTTAATTTGGCGTGGAGTTTGTGTTCACATAAATTAGTAGTTAAGCGTGATAATAAACAGCAGAGCTTGGTTGCAAAACCTTGCCCGACTTATAATAAAGCAGGTAAAACAATTCGTTTTGATGTTTACCAAATTCCGACACAAAAAATGAGTGGATAGATTTTACAATTTACAGATAAGGTGCTAAAATAGCGATTATTATATTTTTTAAAGAGGTGTGTTTATGAAAAAATTATTATTGTCATTATTGATTTTAGGTGTTGGTTCAGTATTTGCTGCTTCAGCAGCAACACAGGCTGCAGAACAACAAGCCATGACAGATTGTTTGAAAACAAAAACACAAGTGGAATGTAATGCTGCTCAAGCTGCTGCACAAAAAGCTGCAGCTGAAGCTAAAAGCAAAGCTACGACCGCTAACTAAAAACTATGAGCAATAAAAAATTACTCCACTCGCAAGAGTTTGCCATTCGCTGGGGCGATATGGATGCTTATGGACATCTGAATAATACTAGTTATTTTTTATATGTTCAGGAAGCACGTTTTGAATTACTTCGTGCATATAATTTAGACTATTCTGCATCAGCTGACAATGCGCCAATTTTGCTGGATACTTCATTTAATTTTAAAAAACAGGTGACTTATCCAGAGACTATTTTAATTGAAACCTATTTGGTTAATGTTGATCGGAAAAAAGTTTACATGGAACAAATTATGAAGTCCGCGAATGATTTAGATGTTATTTATGGTACATGTACTTCATTGATCATGTGGTATGATTTTAAAAATAAAGTTACGGTATTGCCGCCAGAGGCAATCCATCATTTATAGAGTTACATACTCATCGTTTTTGAATCTTGGACTTTGTCGGATTTTAAAAAAGACTCGTCATGTACTTCTGAGTACACATCCTCGTCTTTTTATCAATCCCTCGCGCCCAAGAATCAAATACTACGAGTATATATAAGATTTTTATCTTGCTTATTTATTTAATTTTAATTATGTTTAAAAGGATTTAAAATGAAAAAATTATTAGTTGTATTATTGGCGGCTTCTAGCCTTGCTTATGCTGCCAATTCTTCAGCACCAGCTGCAAATGCTGATTGCAGTAAGATAGCACAAAAAGTTACTGATAAGTTAGCTAGTCATAATCGTACTGAAGTTACACTTAACTATTCTGCAGATCAAGCCGCTAAAGCTAAAACTTGTCAAGCAGCAATTTTAGCTAAAAACAGTGCATTAAAGGTTAACCTGAACCAAGTTTCAGGTAGCGATGTATTTAAATTCTCTAAATAAGCTGTTGTAATACATCAGCAACATCGTAAGGGGTGGCTACATGAAATTCGGCAGGTGTGTCGGGTAAGTAGTCACCCACTTTTATTTTGACAATCTCATTTAGCTCTGGATGCTCAACCAACGGCAAATCATTCCGATCATTAAAAACAAAAGCTACTTCACTGGGGTGTAGATTTAGCATGGTGAGTAATTTACTACAAGTGCTGCCTTTATTGACTCCGTGAGCAGTTAAATCAATATTACGCTCATTTTGATGCCAACTCAGCCCTTTTAGCTCTATATCTTGTAAAACGCGAATAAATATCTTAGTTGGCTGATTTTCTTTTGCCCACGCCCGATAAATTGCTATGTCAGAAGTAGCTTGTGCGCTACTAAATTGTGGGCGTTGTGACCAATGTTCAATTTGCTGACTGTAGATATAACTACGTTTTTCATCCAGATAATAATAAAGAAAATCTACTTTCTGTAAATCAAGCTGACTAAAAAATAAGTCTATCTCATCATGTGAAATAAAGAAATCAGCAATGCTTTCGCCATTTTGGTTAACCAAGCGTGAGCCTCCATCAACAATATGTGGTACATCGGTGCTCAGATAATCAATAATCGGTAAACGACGCAATAAGTCCAAGCTTCGTCCAGTTGCCATAATCCATTTAACTTGCGGATTAGTCACAATTAATTCACGTAGGTTGTCAGGCAATATTCCATCGTGAGTAATGGTTGAGCCATCGCCATCCATAATTACTGCTTTAAGTTTTGTCATAATGCGTACTCCATAATAAGCGGTGCATGATCTGAGAATTTTTGTTCTTTATAAATCTGTGCTCCGAGTAATTTATCTTTTAGAGAATTTGAAATAATGTGGTAGTCAATTCGCCACCCAACGTCTTTGGCATAAGCCTGCCCGCGGTTGGACCACCAAGTATAGCCAGGTTCTTCTGGGTAGAGGGTTCGCCAAGCATCCAGATAACCGTGACTAAAGAGTTCGGTTAGCCATGCACGTTCTTCAGGCAGAAAGCCTGAATTCTTCAAATTGCCTTTCCAGTTCTTTAGATCAATTTCTTGATGAGCAATATTCCAGTCACCGCAAATTATATAATCGCGTTGTGGGGCATTTTGCTTTAATATTGGCAAATAATAATCCAAGAAGCGAAATTTCTTTTGCTGTTTATCTTCACCGCTTGAGCCAGATGGTAAGTATAATGAAATTACACTAAGATTACCATATTGAAACTCGAGATAACGTCCTTCACTATCAATTTCTGGATTATTCAATCCGACAATAATATTATCTGGCTTAGTTTTTGCCATTATGGCAACACCACTATAGCCTTTTTTTTCTGCTGGGTGAAATTCACAGTGGTAACCAGCAAAATTAAGTAATTCAACTGGAATCACACTCATATCCGCTTTGATTTCCTGTAGACAAATTATATCCGCATCAACTTGGCTTAGCCATTCAAAAAAACCTTTGTTTTGTGCCGAGCGAATGCCGTTTAAATTAGCACTAATTATTTTCATTTATTGTCCTTGTCTATTTAAAAACTGGTGGCTGCTGCATATGCTGAAGCCCATGCCCATTGAAAGTTATACCCGCCTAAATGTCCAGTTACATCAACTACTTCACCGATAAAGTAGAGTCCATCTACATTATTTGCCATCATAGTTTTAGAGTTAAGCCCAGCTGTTGCAACACCGCCACGGGTAACTTCCGCCTTTTTATAGCCTTCAGTACCACTTGGTGTAAGAGTAAAGTGGTGGATTAGCTGCTCAAGATTATTAATTTGTGATTTACTTAATTGACTTAGGGGAATATCACATTTTAATAGAGTGCATAAGCTTTCTGCCATGCGGCTCGAGAAATAACTGGCAAGAAAATTACTTAATAATTTATTTGAAGCTCGATTATTTGTTACTTCGTTGCTAATATTCAAATTTGGTAGTAAATTGAGTTTTAATTTGTCGCCGGGATGCCAATAAGAAGAAATTTGTAATATTGCCGGACCACTCAATCCGCGATGGGTAAATAAACTGTTTTCGCGAAAACTTATTTTACCAATTGAAGTTTCACTGTCAAATGAGATTCCAGCAAGTGCTTTAAATTCGTTAAGTTGCTGGGGTTGGAGACATAGTGGTACTAAGGCTGGAGCAGTTGGAACAATATCTAATCCAAACTGTTCAGCAATTTGATAACCAAAAGGTGTTGCACCAATTTGTGGTATGGCTAATCCACCTGTAGCAATGACTAACTTTTCAGAATCAAACTTGCCATGACTAGTCGTGAGGCTAAATCCACGCACGGTTTTATTGATATTTTGAACAGATACCCCCATCAAACGCAAAACACCAGATTCACGACATAAATAATCAAGTAAATCAATAATACGCTGTGATTTTTCATCGCAAAATAATTGCCCTAGGGTTTTCTCATGATAAGTAATATTATGCAGATCTAATAATTCGGTAAAATGTTGTGGTGTATAGCGCGCAAGGGCAGAGGTGGCAAAATGTTTATTTTGTGAAATATAGCGTTCTGGTGCTGCATTTAGATTAGTAAAATTGCAGCGCCCACCACCGGAAATACGAATTTTTTCGGCTAATTTATGACTGTGATCGAGGATTAGTACCTTATTTCCAGCGTGCGCGGCAAATTGTGCGCACATTAATCCGGCGGCACCTGCACCAATTATAATTACATCAAAAGTATTTTCTTGCACCATCTGTGATTTTCTGCGGGTTAGTTAGTCCAGTATTATAACGTGTTGTTGGCAATGAGATTTGTTATAATAGCTGGTAACTGCTCACCCTATGCAGTAATAGCTTCGTCACAAGGCTCCTCATGTACTTCTCATGTACACTACGTCGCCTTGTTCCTAACTCTTACAGCATATTGTGGCAGCTTATGAGTGAGTAGTTACAATCGCTGAATCTTAATGTGTAGATACGCAGCAAAGGATAAAATAATGCAAAAATCAGAAATACAAAAAATGCACGATGGTGAACCTTTTTATGCTTTTGATCCAGAAATTCAAGCTCTTCGAAATAGGGCGCAGTCTCTAACTTTTAAGCTTAATCAAATTCCTGCAGATAATAGTGAAGAACGTCGTGAACTACTTAAGCAGCTATTAGGGTCTGTTGGTGAGCGCTGTCATATTGAAGCAAATTTTCATTGTGATTACGGAGTGAACATTTCTATCGGTACTGGGTTTTATGCGAATTTTAATCTGACTATTTTAGATTTAGCCAAAGTCACTATTGGTGAAGATGTGTTATTTGCACCAAATGTCCAATTGTATACGGCTTATCATCCGCTTGAACCACAAGCGCGTGCAGCACTAGAACTTATGGCAAAACCAATTACTATTGGTAACCGAGTGTGGCTAGGTGGTGGGGTAATTGTTCTACCAGGTGTTACAATTGGTGATAATAGCGTAATCGGAGCTGGCAGCGTTGTTACCAAGGATATACCGCCCAATAGCGTTGCTTGTGGTAATCCATGCAAAGTAGTACGGCAAATTTAGATTATATACTCTTCGTCTTTGAATCTTGTACTTTGTCGGATTTCAATAAAGACTTCTTATGTAGTTCTCACTACACTGCGTCGTCTTTTTTATCAATCTTTCGCGTTCAAGAATCAAATACTATGAGTATATATGATTGGTATTAATTACTATTTTACTAGTTTTCTGACCTTTCGCTCAATCATCATTAAACGATTTGCCAGATTATCAATAGTTACTAATTGTTCGGCAAGTTTTTGCTTTAGCAATTCAATTTCATTGTTGAGTTCGTCATTATTCATTTGCATGGTATCCTGTAAAGATCCCACTATAACACATAACTAAGATTAATGTTTAAAATTATAAAGTAGATCAGACTATTTCATGAAGTTTTTTATCTACCGCCCAATTCTCTCCAGCGTTATTAGCATTATGACTGCGCTGTGTGGGCTGGTAGTACTGTTTAATTATTCCTATTTAAAGCAATTTTTCTCGTGCTAATGCCGAAACTGGTGCCAGAGTAGTTGTGCTTAATTTCATTAGATGCCTTTTTATAGAATCATCTACCACCGCTCATAACTGAGCCAGCTATATAGAATCAAAAAATGTATAAATTGCATATAGCTCTCATTATATTAAAACCAGCCACTAATTTTTTGCCCTAGGGTTTTAGCTCCATTACCAACTGCTTTTCCGGTATTGCCGATTGATGAGCCAAGATTGCCTGCAATTTGGCTATTAACGCTATTCCAGTCAATAGTATGACTTTGTCCTTTATAGCCACTTAATGTTATTGGGTAAACCACTTTACCAGTCAAACTGTTTGGGTCAGCGACAAACCGAGCATTAATTTTGGCGTTCAGATTTTTAGATTGAAGATTATAGCTACCACTACCATTGGCAATAAGATCAGGTCCAGCTAGATTTAATCCAGAAAAAGAGATGATCTCTGATTTATAATTTGTTGTGCAGCTTAAACTACCCAAATTACTTTGTTGTTGGTAGTTTTTATTTCCATCGCTGGAAGTCGCTCTCACACTAGCCTTAATTTGTGCAATTGTACTGCTAAGCGTAATAAGTTTAATTGGATTACTCAGAATACTAGAGATTTGGCTTGAAAGCTCATGTAGATTATATCCCTGAAGAGTTAATTGCTTGATACGTAGATTTTGCTGAAGAGCGAACTCTTTTTGATTGTTAATTGTCCCCGAGCTTTGTAGATTTGAGATTAATAAGTGATAACCATTAAGCGGTACAAATTCTGATGCTTCAAACTGATCAACTTGGAATTGGGAGTAAGCTTTGAAAGGAGATAGCAAGATAGCATTCAACTCTAAATAAGCAGTACTTGATCCAAATTTAAAAATAGTGTCGGTTAAACTTAAACTATGTCCTGTTCCTGTAAAATTAGTTTTGAAGTTTGCGTTTTGTAAGGGCTGAGCTTTAAAGAGTCTCGTCGGATTTAGCCCAATTCCGCGTAAAAATGGATACAACGCAAAATTGTGAGTATCAACTTTACCTGAATAATTGAGATCAGCATAGTTAAAATCTAATTTGCCAGAAATTTGATCGTTTAGCTCATAATCAACCTGATTAATATTTATGATATTGCCATTGGTATAATAGCGCATTGAACCTGTTTGTCCATTATTAAGTGTAAGGTTAATTGGATTTAAAATAAAATGTTGATTCTGACTTAGATCTTGATATTCAAGGCTGCCATTTTTTAGCTTTATACTGCTTAGTTGCATAACTATAGTGGTATTCTGCCTAGTTGGTGGAATAGCAAAATCCCAATTGGTATTGATACCATCCGTGATTAAGCTTAGTTTGGGATTATGTAATATTACTTTGTCAATATGAATCTGACCATGAAGGAGCGGTTTTAGTTGCAAAACAACTTCACAAGTGCTGGCGCTAATTAATGGTGTTTAAGGTTTGATTGTTGTTACTCAGGCTAATGTTATGAGCAGTTAATGCAAGAGATGGCCATAAATCCCAATTAATTGAACCTATTGTCAACTTGGCGCCAATTTCTTGAGCTACTAATTGTGAAATTAAAGGCTTATAACGTTCCGGACTAATTAACTGTGTAAGTGCAAAAAAACTTAGCAGAATTATTATGATTAATCCACCGAGTGAATAGAGAGTGTATTTTATGTAATTACGCATAGTTGTTAATTGAATAAACTGAAACAAATTGATTATAGCATGAAATCAGATTTTTGATTATTTGAATTGAAGATGAAAATAATGTGGTCGGGGCGGTGGGATTCGAACTCACGACCCCTTGATCCCAAATCAAGTGCGCTAACCAGACTGCGCTACGCCCCGACAAATGAATAATCACTATAATAAAGATGGGGTGGATAATGGGGCTCGAACCCACGACAACCGGAATCACAATCCGGGGCTCTACCAACTGAGCTATATCCACCATTGAATGATGAGAATGGTGCGCCCGACAGGACTCGAACCTGTAACCCCCGCCTTAGAAGGGCGGTGCTCTATCCGGTTGAGCTACGAGCGCAAAACCACACCATAAAGTGATTTTGTGATGAAATGAAAAAGTTTAAACTGGTCGGGGCGGTGGGATTCGAACTCACGACCCCTTGATCCCAAATCAAGTGCGCTAACCAGACTGCGCTACGCCCCGTTTTTCCGGTCAAACTTTGACTTTCAAGAGCGATATTATATGTCTAGCAAGGCTTTACTGTCAACTTTTTTTGTAAATATTCTTGAGTTTGCATTTCTTCAAGACGGCTAATTGTTCGTTCAAACTCATTGGCAAAGTCGCCTTGAGAATAAATATCTTGAATTGGAACAGTGCTAGATAAGGCTAACTTACTGCTGCTATCATACAAAATATCAATCAACCATGTAAAGCGTCTTGCGACATCTTTTTTATCAATAGTAAGTAGGTAAATATCACTTATGATAAACCAATTAAACTTTTTGATTAGTTCAAGATAATCAAGTTGGCTACGCATGTTGCCGCAAATTACCGAAAAATCAAACCAAACAATGTCACTTCCACATTTAATCGTTGGGATTTTACGAGTACAGATTTCAATCACTGAGTTTTGTTGCTGATGATTATCAAGATTAATCGCTGCAAAAATTTTATCTAGAGCAGTGTGAGAATCCGCTTGCTGGACTATAAATAACTGATTAATTGAGGTATTAATTAAACGATAATCCTGATCGCTATTTAAGCTCACAACATTCAATTGATCTTTTAAGACTTCAATTGCTGGCAAAAATCGCTCACGCATTAAACCATTTGGCCATAGCCCATCAGGGTGATAATTAGATGAGGTTACAATATAAATTTTATTGGCAAATAGACTCTCTAACAAGCGTTTCATTATCATGGCAGTAGCGATGTCGCTAACATGCATTTCGTCGAGATAAATAATGTCAAACTGTTCTTTTAATTCTTTCGCGATAACGGCTAACGGGTCATCAACGTTAACCATCTTAGCTAGTTTTTCGTGAATTTCATGCATAAACTCGTGGAAATGTAAGCGTGTTTTGCGTTTGACATCTGTATATTGGTACATCGCATTCATAATCATTGATTTACCGCGTCCAACATCACCATAGATATAATATCCTAATTTGTGGTCTTTACGCCAGAGTCGCGTGATAAAATTGAGGCTTGCAAGATTGTCCAGAAACTGATCTAATTCTTTGATGAGCTTTTGCTGCGCCAAGTCAAAACGTAACTGACCGCTTGATGTTTGTTGTTGATACCAGGTGAGTAAATTTTGCATATTCCACCATTCATTTTAGTTATTAAGTAAGTGATTGTAAGATAAAAAGTAATCAAAAGCAAGGTAAGTTTATGTCATTAATGTTAAAAGATCCACGAAAATATAGCGCTGTATATCCTGATGCCAATTTATTGATAAATCAAGCTATCCATGATTTATCTAAGAATGAAGATAATAGTTTGATTTGTGCATTAATTGAAGATTTGCTCAAACAAAAACAAGATCAATTGTTGAGCGTTGCTTATAATCTGGCACCAACTCAGGCAATTGCCGATTATATTTGGGAATCATTGCAAGAAGTGCTTAACTCTCCCAAACAAGATAAATTCACTAAATTATTTGTGTTGCCTATCATTATTGTTGTTGGGAGTACTAAGCAAATAAGTTTAACAGAGCAGCTTAATCATGCGGCATTAGAGAATTTATTGCATAGCAAGAAGATATTTAATAATCCTAAGAGCAATAAAATAAGTGCTGCGTTGGTTGACCTAGATGAAATTGTTAAGATTAAGCCCTCTGAGTTATTTGCATGGGTATCTCAAAATGAGTCACTTGACTTAAATAAATTTAGTCATAAAGTCATTATTAACATTGGTGAAGGCGTACATTTGCGCTTTTTAGTTGGTATGGACATACAGAGTAATGATCAAGAATCTGGATTTATTGCTGCAAATTTCAATCAGTTAGGCTTGGAGTTACTGCAGCTTTTAAGTTCAACGTTAAAAAATGATGCAGCAACGGTATTTCCTTTGCCTTTTCCTCCTTGTTCCCTTAGTGAGGCAGCAGTTGTGGGTGAACATCATCGTCAAGAAATTAGTATTGCTCTTGGTCTAAGTAATCAAGTAAAAAAAATGCGCTTGGATGGTAATGAGCCGCATATAAAATTATCCAGTCAAAAAAATAATATTCAAATTGAAATTTGGGGCAGTAAAGATACTTCGCAGGCAGCAGAAATAATGATTTGGTCACTGCAGCGCAGTGATAATTTTGCGCAAGTATGTCAAATTCTTGAAGATTTATTTAACGATATGCGCTTAATGGTTAGTTATTATGAGGATCATCATGAGCACGATGCACATTGATTTAGTTAAACAGATTGACGCGTTACTACCTCAAACTCAATGTACTCGCTGTGGTTATCCTTCTTGTGTCAAATACGCGGAAGCATTGGTAGATAATACTGCTGAGATTAATCAATGCCCACCTGGTGGTGATGAAGGGATTCTTGCATTGGCGCAGTTGTTAGAACGCCCAGTGCTAGCATTAAATCCTGCTAACGGCACGATCAAACCTCGGCAGTTGTTGGTAATTGATGAAGATGTCTGTATTGGTTGTACTCTGTGTATTAAAGCTTGCCCAGTTGATGCGATTGTTGGTGCCAATAAAATGCTGCATACGGTGATTGCTAGCGAGTGTACTGGCTGTGATTTATGTATTCCAGCTTGCCCAGTCGACTGTATTCATCACTACGAAGATCCAGAGCAAGAGTGGAGTAATCAGCGTCGTGATTTAGCAAAAGCTCGTTTTGATGCACATCAAAGTCGCCGCGAGCAGGAACAGCAAGCTCGAGAACAGCGCATGGCTCAGCAGGCGCAATTATTGAAAAACCTTAAACAAAATAGCGACAGTCACGAAAGTTTGCAAAGCACATCTTCGTCAAACAAGCTTGATTTTATTGCGGGCATTATGGCACGTGCTCAAGAGAAAAAATAGTAAGCTAACTAATTCACATTATCGGGTTAATAATGTTCCATTACATGATGATTTTAGTAATGCATTTGGACAGTTGATAAATTTATTGTCCGATTTACTTACGCAAAACCATAAACCAGTAAGAAACTGAGTATTTTGATCTTTATCGCACATAACCATAATTGATTTAACTGGAATTTGTGGGTTCAATCGATGAATTTGTTGTTGTATGGATTCTGCAGATGATTTAAAATTAAAAGTAGCTAAGTTAATATTTTTATACAGTGCAATACTTTTAGTAAAATAGTTATTGACTTGTTGATAGTACTCTCGTTCGTTGACACTCTCTAGTCCGGCATAATAGTAGCTGGAACAAGTTCCATGCTTGCTCCATTCATGATTGATAAAGCTGTCTGCGTTGCTAAGGTAGCTGCTAAAAGGATTGTTAAACGACAGTTTTGCTGTATTTAGCTCTGGTACAGCACTACAGTCTGCAGGGTAGGTACCATTGCTATTTTCCGGCCACAGTCCATGATACATTAGTGGCTGACTGACTTGTTGTTGGCAGGCATGGGTTTCGTCTAAATCTGCACCGCTTTTACCTGTCCCAACTGCACACCAGCCTGGTATCCACTGAGTTGATAAAATATAAAAATCAAATTTATTTTTAGCGTATGCATTAGAGTATTTATTGTCTGCACTAGCAAGAGTATTCCAAAAAATAATTCCACCAGCTAAGCCTAGCCAAATAAATTTTTTCACGGGTTAGTACCTTATTTTATATTTAACCAAGTAATAATTTTACATAATTTTCAACACCTTGTTCAAGTGTTAAAAACCCTGCTTTATAACCACCTTCTTTGATCAATCTAGTATTATTCGATTGGGTAAAACACTGGTACTTGCCAGCTAAATCACCAGGGAATGGGGTATACTCCAAAATACCTTGTGTAACTGCAGTTGCCAAATCAATAGGGTTATTGCCCTCAGCTTTGCGGCAGGCATTGATAGTTGCTAGTGCAAGATCATTAAAACTACGTGCAACTCCGGTACCACAATTAAAAATTCCAGATAATTCGTCAGGTTTTTGAGTGTGGTTATCAAAGAAATGCATATTAACGCGTACCACATCTTCAATAGAAATAAAATCACGAGTTTGTCCGCCATTTTCATAGCCCTGACAACCTTCAAATAATTTTACACCGCCATGCTCTTGGTATTGACGGAAATTATGTAATACTACTGATGCCATGCGTCCTTTGTGAAATTCACGATGGCCGTAAACGTTAAAATATTTTAAGCCAACAACTGGCGCACGCAAGCCACCACTAAAGTAACGGCGCACAGTTTGGTCAAAAAGCATTTTTGAATAGCCATAGGCATTCAGTGGAACTTCATTTTCACGATCTTCAACAAATACTTTACCCGCTCCATAGGTTGCAGCTGAAGATGCATAAATGAAAGGTACTTCATTTTTTTGTGCATATTCGAGCAGCAAACATGAGTATTCATAATTGTTTTTCATGATATAGCGACCATTGGCTTCAACCGTAGCTGAGCATGCGCCTTGATGGAATATGTAATCCAGTTGATTATCATATTCACCATCTACGATAGCCTGAATAAAATCTTCTTTATCAACAAAATCCAGAATATCAACGTCTGCTAAATTACGGCATTTATCACCATTGGTTAGATTATCGACCGCAATAATATCAAAATGTCCACGACGGTTTAATTCTTTAATAATATTTGAACCAATAAATCCGGCAGCTCCGGTAACAGCGATTAACATAGTTTAGACCTCTTGCTCTTTTATGTGTTGAGTTAAATGTTTAATTAATTCTTCTTTTTTGACAGTTGCTGTTCCTAATTTGGCAACTACTATTCCTGCAGCAAAATTTGCAACTTCAACCGCTTCGCGAATGCTGGCATTGTTGGCAAGCATTAACCCGATTGTTCCAATTACAGTGTCACCTGCGCCTGAAACATCAAAGACTTCTTGCGCAAAAGTAGGGTAATTATACGCCTGATCGGCAAAAAGCGTCATACCTTCTTCACTTCTGGTAACCAGTAGGTAATCTAAATTTAATTGTTGTTTTAGTTCTGTAGCCTTATTAAGTAATTCTTGCTCATTATTCCAACTGCCAGTTGCATCACGCATTTCACTACGATTTGGAGTAATCATGGTTGCATTTTGATATTTGCTGTAGTCAGAACCTTTGGGGTCAACTAACACGATTTTATTATGTGCTTTAGCAATCTCAATCATTTTGCTGGTGTGGCTCAATCCACCCTTGCCGTAGTCTGATAAAATTACGACCTCATATTGGTCAATTATTTCTGCAAAACTATCTAAAACTTCCGCTAAAATTTCATGTGAAGGCTTTTCTTCAAAGTCAATTCGTATCAATTGCTGATTTTTAGCAATTACGCGTAATTTGACAATGGTACTGATAGTTGAATCTTTTTTGAATACGGTATTGACTTGTTCGGTAAGCAGTAACTTTTCCAGCACCAAAGCTGGTTCATCTTCACCAACTACCGATAATAATGTGACATTGCCACCTAGGCTGGCTATATTGCGTGCAACATTTGCTGCACCACCCGGACGATCTTCGATTTTACTAATTTTGGCAATTGGAACTGGCGCTTCAGGAGAAATTCGATCTACGCTACCAAACCAGTAACGATCAAGCATAACATCACCGACTACCAAAACTTTGTTTTGGGCTAAATCTTGTTGTAGAAATTTAATATGTTGTTGGGTAAACACTTTTTATAATATCCTAAAAACGTAGGCAGCGTTATTATAGCATGCAGTGTGCTATAATCCTAGCACCAACTTAGAATAAAGGGAAGCAAATTGTGTTAATTAACGAAAAAACAATGACGGATAGGCTAAATATAAATCATGATACTCGTAAAACTTTTGTATTTGATCTAGATGGAACAATTGTTTATGATGGTAAACCGTTAGAGGATAAATTTGAAAAAATTTTACTGGAAATTAAGTCAGCGGGACATAATATAGTCTTTGCAACCGGGCGTTCCTGGCGCGATTTTGTGCCAGTAGTACCGCTATGGTGTAGTGAGCAAGATAGCGTGGTTTTTGGTGGTGGTTTGGTTATTGCGAGTGGTGAAATAAAAACTCAGCATTTTCTGGATAACTCTGTTTTGTCTGAGATGGTGAAGTTCTTGGAAGATAATCATGCGCATTATTTAGTCGACGGACACGCTAACTACTATCATCCATCAAAAGAACATTGGCTTTATCAAGATATTATCAAAATCAGCGGGCAAACGCGTAGTTCGCACGTAGATCATGTTTTAGCTGACGGAGCATATAAAATATTGGTGTTGGATGATCAGTTTTTAGAGTATTTTAATCAATTTATTGCAAATCGTGATTTAACGATCAAATATCATTTTTATGATAGATGCTTTGATGTTATGCCATCTCATGTTAATAAATTCGCGGGCTTAAGCGAGTTGATTCTGCCAGAAAAAAATGATATTTTTGTTTTTGGTAATGATCATAATGATCTTGAACTAATGCAAGAATTACCGAATAGCATTATGTTCGGTCATCATCAGGAATTACAAAAATATGCTAAGATAAAGATTGATTACGATGATGATTTATTTGAAAACTTTACGACAGTGATTAACACTATCCTTGGAAAGTGATAAAATAACTCCTAATGACAATTTATGATGAAAGAAAATTATGTTAGATACTAATTTATTACGTAATGATTTGGATGCCGTAACGGCTAAATTAGCAGTGAAAAACTTCGCATTTGACAAAGAATTGTTTTTTTCACTGGAAGATAGACGTAAAAAATTACAGATGAATATGGAAGAGCTACAAGCAAAACGTAATTCCAGTTCAAAACAAATTGGAGTTTTAAAATCCAAAGGTGAGGATACTGCTGCGATTATGGCTGAAGTTGCTGGTCTTGGCGAGCAGTTAAAACAAGTTGAAACTGAATTCAATGAAGTAGCGTTGCAATTAAATAATTATTTGGCAACTGTACCAAATATTCCGGATAGCTCTGTTCCTGCTGGGCGTGATGAAAGTGCCAATGTTGAGGTGCGTAGAGTTGGTGTGCCACGTGACTTTGATTTTCAGGTGAAAGACCATGTTGATTTGGGTTTAGCGCTGGATCGCGGAATTGATTTTGAAGCTGGTGCAAAAGTTGCAGGTAGTCGTTTTGCATTTTTAAAAGGTAAAATTGCCAAACTTCACCGTGCTTTAGCTCAGTTTATGCTTGATACTCATACTGAAGAGCATGGTTATACTGAGGTTTATTCACCATATATGGCAAATGCTAAATCTTTGTATGGAACTGGACAATTACCTAAGTTTGAAGAGGATTTATTTAAAACTAAGCGCGATCAGGATGATATGTATTTGATTCCAACCTCTGAAGTGTCGGTGACTAATCTAGCCGCAGATGAACTTTTTAGAGAAGATGAGCTGCCATTTAAATATGCCTGTCATTCACCATGCTTTAGAAGTGAAGCTGGTAGTTATGGGCGTGATACTAAGGGTTTAATTCGCATGCATCAATTTGATAAAGTTGAGATGGTAAATATTACTCATCCGGATAAATCATTTGAAGCTTTAGAGGTAATGGTACAGTGTGCTGAAAATATTCTTAAAGCCCTGCAATTACCATATCGTGTTCTTACTTTGTGTGGCGGTGATATCACTTTTGGTTCTGCTAAAACTTATGACTTGGAAGTATGGGTACCATCACAAAATACTTATCGTGAAATATCATCTTGCTCTAATATGACTGATTTTCAAGCTCGCAGAATGCAAGCGCGCTTTAAAGATGTCAACGGTAAAAATCGTCTAGTGCATACGCTAAATGGTTCTGGTTTGGCAGTTGGGCGCGCGTTGGTAGCCGTGCTTGAAAACTATCAAAATGCGGATGGTTCGATTACTGTGCCGGAAGTTTTACGTCCATACATGGGCTGTGATGTTATTACTGCGTGAGTGTAATTGAATACTGACGACGTAAAAAAGGTAGCTATATTAAACTTAAATTTAAGGAATGGTAATGAAAAAAATAATTTTATTAAGTAGCTTGTGCCTAAGTACAGCTGTATTTGCTGCGACAACAGCAAACAACAGTGAGAGTGCTAATCAGTGCATGCAGTATAAACAACAAATGATGAAAAATCATCAAGCAATTGATGCTGCGTATCATAAAAATGATGCCTGCACCATGGGTAAGTTAATGATCCAGAATCGCCAGATGTTTGAAAGTCATCCTGAGTGTTTCCCGCGCATGGCTAAAATGAAGGGAACGCCTACAGCACAACAATCAGCACCAGCTAAATAATTAAGCTTAGCAGCTGATTCACTTGGATACTATAAAATTCCTCGCTCTAGGGCGGGGATGTTTTGCTAAGAGTATGATATGAAGAAAAGTATTTTATTACTTGTATTTGTTTTGTTTGTACTTGGTGGTGGCTATTTTTATTTTAACCACAATAAAGCTAATATTGAATCACATGAATACAGCGAAGCTATTAGCCAATCAGAATCAGTTAATTCACATCTTGAGAGTTCTGCACCTGTAGTAAGTTTATCAGATATGTTAGCATCTGGAATTAAAACTTTGCGAGGCGTCTTGCAGAGTCAAAAGATTGCCGAGAGTGCAAGTATTGAAAATTATACATTGATTTTAGATGGTAAGCCTTTAAAAGTAAAATCAGTTTCTGAAATCGAATTAAGCAAAGCATTTTTAGTTGAGAGTAATCAGGTTTTACTGGTGGCTTTTGATCAAGGTGGTAATCAATGTAGCCGTCAATATCAAGTAGTTACGATTAGTGAAAGTGCAACTAAGGTTAGCAAAGTTTTTGGTAGTTGTTTACCATTAAGTTCCGCAATTGAAAGTGGTTCGCAGATTACGTTTAGTATGC
>SSGY01000018.1 GCA_008017145.1 Neisseriales bacterium | reverse complement strand
TTTTCAGTGAAAAGATCATAACCATTAAATCGTTCACGTAGCAAAAAACGATTGACGCTATCATGAGATATCTCAGGCATAATTTCGGATAATCTCAAACAACTTGCATTGTGTGGTTCGCTCATTAAATAAGCACTATAGATTTCTTCGTTGCACCTTGCTGTTGATGGTTTACTCTTAATTTTCATTTTAATACCAAGCATATTTTGTCTTAACAATCATATTATCATACTCTTTGTCAATGCGTAACTTCTAGTATTATTAATAATAGACTCTCGAATAAAACTAGTTGCCAAACCTAGAGTTAATATTTTTTTAATTGCTTTCTCTTATCTTAAAATAATCTACCCCCAGCTACAACCCGAGGCTTACCTGTCGACGGCAATGGTTTGTTCTCTTTTATCGCTTTAGTTAGCTCAAATAACGCTTTTTGCCAATCGTGCTCAGTATCATAAGTTTTATATAGATTATATAGCTCCAAAGGCAAATCAAAATGATCTCCAAGACTGCTATCATTTAGCACATTATAAACCCGGCGACGAATTTCTTCTTCACCAAATCCTGTATCATGATTTAATTGCCACAACAAGCATTCTCCAGATGTTTTTGCTGTAATAGCCATGTTTGGAACCCGTGACTTATCATATATAAAATAATCACAGCCTATTTCGTCATTCTCTTTGGCATGATTAGCAATAACCCGCTGATTGAAAACAAGAATACGATAAGTTTTACCTTCAATAAGAGTATTTAGACTATCAGTAGTTTCACACTTAAGTCTACTGTCAGGCATTAAATTACATTTAAGTTGACCATCAAGCAACTTATGCCACGAACGCTCTTGAATCGAATATGGAACACTTTGAGTAAAATCACCTTTTATATCCTTTGTTAACCGTGGCTCTACCGTCAACTTTATAGTCACAGGTTTATTAGTCGCTATAATCTGCGTTTTACCTTCAAAAGCTCCTGTATTACTATCCCTACTGCATGAAGTCATTAAAGCTGTGGCTATTCCCATACATAAACATAATTTCACAACATGATGTCTAAGGATGTTTCTATTCATGGTTATTTCTCAAGTTCTTTTGTATAGTCAGGAGTGCCTAAACGATATATACTTCTTATGAGCTTAAATTTTTACAGAATGATTAACTAAATAGATTTTAGTAATTAGCAGCTCACCACAAAGCGAACTGCTAATTAATACTCAAGCAATTAGTTTGCTTTTATTGTATTTACATAATTATTACTAAATTTCTCGTCACCGATCCACTTACCTTCGACATAGTACAAATTAGTTCCATCTGAAGCAAGGTAATCGCATGAGAAATATCCTGGTTGTGACGCATTAGCAAATTTTGACCAGCTAAAATCATTGCTAGAACCAACAGGATGATTTGCATAAACAAAATCAGACTCAGCACAAGCATATATCGTATTTTTAACATAGCTTGAATCATTTATATTACGATCACCCGGTCCATACTTAGCCCACGGAGTACTGCTACCACTACTAAGTTGTTTGGAATAGGTCTGAGAAGTAGTCACCATAACAAAATTTGACTCGGTATTTACTCTAGATGCATAAAGAACGGTTCCAGTACTATCGTCTATCGCCAGTAAATCACCATCTCCCGGCACATAAAAATCAGGTACGGATTCAAGTTTATTGCTATCAAGCTTGACCGTATATAATCCTGATTCATTTTGATCTGTTAAATAAAGATTACCCGCGTAGTACTCTAATTTATTAAAGGCTACAGTAAAAGGAATATCAATGTTTGCTACAGCCCAAGTATTATCTTTTGTATGATAAGTCAACAAGAAGTCATTTCCTGTCTGTGCCTGAGTACCTAGAGCATAAATATTCCCCTTGTTATCATCAATAATTTGTGATGTAACCAGAATATTGTTAGGCGCTTGTAAATCACACGTCATATTGCCAGGAATATTTTTAACTGAAAGTTTACACAGTTTCCCATTTTGACCTACGCTCAGAACCGCATTAGTCGCTGGATCATAAACAAGACCATGTATGGTTTGGGTATCTACACTATTGGTCTGGTTATTACTACCTGACGAGCTATTTGTCCCGTTACACGCAGTAAGAATAACGCTGGATAGAATCAATCCGGCTACTAAACTATTACTCAATTTGTTATTTTTCATAATATTCTTCTTTCTATATTTTATTAATGTTTACTAATAAATTCCCGCACCACAAGCAGTGCGGTATTGCTTGAATATTGCTTACCAATGGCAATTTAAATCCAAAACGATTAAAGTGGGCTATCTGTTTGCTTTGTAAATTGTATATCAACACTGTTTAGACCATTTTTACAAGTAAAGGTGCGCGTATTTGCAAATTTATTATCCCCACTTGCTGGCAAACATTTATATGTCTTAACAACTCCAAATAACCCCTTGTATGGAATATCAAAGCGGCTAATATATGAAACACCATTTTCTTCAGCTTGATAAGCTTGTACAATTTTGTTATTTGTCTTACTGTCCGTAGTATGTGTTGCAAATGTATTTGCAAAAGAAATCGGCACAAGATAAGTCAGATTACCACCAACAATATATGACCAAGAGTTATTCAATTGTCCATATTTGTCTTTATCAAAGTTGTAAGTAGAAGTACTATTTTTAAAGGTAGCTTCTATATTTTCAACAATTGCCGGACATGTTTCTGCTTGAGCATTAAAACAGTCAATCGCTTTTGATTTAATATAATCAATTCGATTAT
This sequence comes from Neisseriales bacterium, assembly GCA_008017145.1. Next base: position 13,864 of record SSGY01000018.1, on the reverse strand, counting down.
TCAGAACTTTTATCTGTGCTGCAATATACGAATTAACATCAGGCTGAATAGGTAAAGAATTAGCTTTATAATGGTTTAAAAAGTCAATGCGAGATTGTGAGGTTGTTAAAGCATCAGAAACCTTACCTTGAGCAGTTACTGCAGCTGCAGATAATTGTTTTGGAGCTGGAACAGAAATACCAATGCTAGAATACGAATATATTGTAGGACTGAAATAATATAATCGATCCGCAATCATTGTACGGTCGTTGTTCATAATTTGATCATTAACACTAGTTGCATAGGTATTAACCTCAGTAATTAAATCAGAACATTTTTTCATTGCCCCAGAAGAACAACTGGCAAAATCAGTGCTTCCAAAGATCTCGGCTAATTTATCAGGTGTACCACCCTTCTGAATCGCAGATACGGTTACTACTGCATTACTACTTAAAGATGATTCAGCATAATTTATCGCGTTATTAAGCGTTATATTTGCACTTTCTTTAGCTTTTGCTGTCAGATTGGCACTTTCAAGAAATTTTAACTTATCTTCTTTACTACTAAATTTAATACCTACATTTACACCAAGGACAACTCCAGCATCCATATCGCCAACAAAAGAGTCTCCGCAAGTCTGGAAAAATGCATTATCTCCTCCAGCTAATGCAGCTTGCCCATTACTACCAAGATTATTATTTCCCTGACCAGTTTTTAAGCTTGCTTTTGCTGAGTAGGCATACAAATAAGTTAAGTTATAAGTATAATCCGTATCCGTCGCTCCTGCAGAGAACTCCGCACCAGCACCAGCTGTCACAAAAGTTGAAACTTTTCCAGACGCATCAGATTTAAGATTTAATGCACGGGAAATATTAGAATCAGAAGCAGCATTACTGAAACTCAGCTCAATGCGTGGTGATGCGCCAAGCTCAATATTCCCATTAGTATTCATACAGATAGTTGAACTAATTGGCATCTCTGTTGCATACAAAGTTGGAACACCCAGTTTTGCCCAGTCTTCGCTGACAGCACCCTGTAAGCTCTTATTTTTAGACGAAGAGCTTAGGCTCTGGCTTGCAAATACGCCGCCAGTGAAAAGCCCGAGCAAAGCGCAAGTTAATATTAATTTTCTCTTTTTCATTACAATTTCCTTTTATAAATTGTTTATATATTTCTTGGTTGTGCCAACTGATATTTCATAAAGTATGATTCCTAAGGAAAAAGACTACTGCATACGACAGAAGAATATGCAGCAGTAATAAGGGTTAACACTCACGAACTTTAATACCAATTGTACAAATAAACTACAAAGCTACAATAAAAAGCCAATCTCCAGACACAATGTTACTAAACAACTACATATACACACAATAGTTAAAATCATCTATTGACAAAATTTAAAATACACAATATAAATATTAATCAAATAGTTATGCGCAAATCACAACGCTAAATATCTACAATATTGCAATACTAGACTATTACAAGCCCTACCAAAGTCGCAACAAACAACACCAACCACACACTTTTATACTCAATCTAAGCAAATAAAACTAACTTAACTGCTAGCTAGGTCTTAAAATGCACCTCTTTATGCAAAAAGGTGGAAAAAAATTCCACCTAATAAAAAATATTGATTTATTTTCCAGCAGCAACAGCAACCCAACTTTCGCCAGCACTCAAAGAAGTATAGAAAACATATCCAGCAGTACTAGCGGCATACAATCTGCCACGCGCATCAATAGCAGTTGCGCTACTTGGCATGAAATCAATTGGTAATCTACCATTTCCTATCTGTAACCAACTATTAGTACCCGTATCCAGCATATAAGCATAGCCATAGGCAGTTGAAGCATATAGATTACCAGCCGCATCTTCAGTTAAGTCAGTTACCAGCCCACGATCCGGCAAGGCGCCATTTCCAGCTAGAGTCCAATTCATGACCGGATTAGGACCAACATCAATATAATAAACCAAACCACCAGTGGTACCTGCATACACCCGAGTTCCAATATTCTCAATGGCTTGACATGTCCCCCCCAAACCACTCCCACCAGCCGCAACTACCCAAGCTGTCCCGCCGTAATTACTCGAGAAATAGACTAATCCATTACTCGTACCTACAGCAACTTCCCCCGAACGATTTACTTTCATAGTATTAATAGTACCATTGGCATCAGGAATTGGACCAGCAGCAACTGGTGCCCAAACGCCAGTACCTGACTCAGATTTATAGACATTACGCGCAAAGCTTGCCGCTATTACATCATTGGTTGGAGTAGTCGCGATATATGTAATTCCATCATTGTCGGGTATGGGGCTTCCCCCGATCAGCTGCCAAGTTGATGATTCAACCGCATACTTATCCAAATAGACATTGCCATTAGCAGTTGAAACATATAGATCCCGATCATTCTGGATCAGCGCTTTAGTAATATTTCCACTATCAGGAACTGGTACATTGTTGATAAGCTGCCATGACTCAGTTGCCAATCTTGACAAATAGACATAACCACCATTAGTCCCCGCTATTACATTTTCTTCGACATCAACATCAATAGTACTAACACTTGCTCCATTTGGAACCCTTGCAGCAGCTGGTGGTGGTGCTGGAGTAGGAGCAGGCGTTGGTGTCGGAGTCGGCGTTGGTGTCGGGGTTGGTGAAGCTCCACTTCCACCATTACACCCACTAAGCGCAAACCCAAGAATGATTAACGGAGCAAGCCCCGTTGTAAAATTTTTAAAATTCACTTCATTTCTCCTTAGAGTAGTAATGAATGAGTCATGTGAATACAGACTCACTCATATAAAGATTAGACTAATCAGCTTTACAGTACTGTGGATACTCAGAACATGGAATGATTGCCTGAGTGATCAAGCTAACTGAGTCTAAACCAGAATCCGTTAAATCAGCATAATCCATGTAGTAGGTTTCGTATAATGTTTTTAATACAAAGGATTTACTTCCGTTATAGACTATTAATGCCGGTGTCCGTAAGTTATGCTCATCAGTATCTAAATATTTTTCAAATATTGCAGCATCATCGTTCTGACTAAGGACTTTACATGAGATATAACTAGGTTGAATTGAATTGCCAGATTCATAACGTTGAAAATCAGTTTTGCTATCAACCCCATATGGACAAGATGCGTTAAAGATATATGATCCTCCATCACCGATGTTCGCGTTTAGCTTCGTATTAATGGAGTAAGCGGTCCCCCCTTTACTGTTTAAAACATAATTATCATATGAGCTCGCGCTACTTGTCGACAGTAGAGTAAAGGTGTCACTTTTTAAACCAGTATCGCCATCAATCAAAAACTTATCAGAAGAAAATTTCGCCACCGTTGACCACTTACTTATTTCCTCTCCAGTGTAAACATGTTGTTTTAACACATCTCCATAAATACTAAGGCCGCGATCATTATCCTTTGTCATATCATATTCTTCAGTATTTGGACTTGTGTTATTATGAAATATACGAATCGCATCCGTATTTGTAATTGCAGGTTCCCACGTCTTATAGCTATCGCAACGGAACGAATCATTACTTTCAACAAAAGATGCAGTTGCCGCGGATGGATGTTCACACTCAGAGAACTTAAATGGCATACCTCTTGCCCCTACATACCAATCAGTTGAAATGGTTGATGCATTCTTGAGATTATCTGGTAAATTTGCATATTGACCTGGCTTTACTTTGAACATTAAACGATCACCATCATAAAAACCACTTTCTGCCACAGGATAAAGACTACAGTTTTTATCATTCAGATCTGCAGGTTTAACTCCATAACCACAAACGTAATAATTGCTGTAACCACCGAAGGTATAGAAAATACCTGACTCTCCCAGCCCGCCCCTTGGCAGATTGCTAATATCCAGTGTAGTATAATGTTTAGGATACATTTCTGAGTATGGACGCAATGCTACTTCGTATTTATAGCTCTTCCCATCTACTGTATATGAAGTAGGTACAGCCGGTAACGTCTTCGTAGTCAACGGATTATCCGATACCGTATATTTATAGACTGTATTGAACATAATATTTGTTCGTGCAGTATACAGCATCAATAAATTATTCTCTTTATTGATATAATCATCTTCTAGATCTTTAAGAGTGGTTACTTTTTTAACTTCAAAATTAATTGCCTGGATCCCTTCATAACCACTAATTTGTGGAATAGTGGCTTTAGAATTAGTTTGCAGCGCATTAACCGCAGCAAGGAAATTCAAATAATTATTCGTATGCTCAATTGCATATGCTCCTTGAAGCGAGTTATAGGCAGACTGTAATATAAATACCAATGAAGCATTATATTGAGCGATAGTATCAGCATAGTTTTTAGAAGCTGCTCCCTGTGCTGGGAGCTGGGTCTTAAGATTCGTAAACATCGAATCTAAAACCTGAATCAGAGCACTTTGGTTTGCATTTGTAACCTGAGTTACTTTTGAAAAATCCCCATTATAGCCAGCGTCGATTTTCGCAGCACTAATATTTACCATAGCATCAGCAAAAGACTGTTTATCAGAGATACTGATACTCAGATCACTAGAATAAGCAGCCAAATCTTTAGCTACGCCCATAAAATCAAGCTCTGTTTCAGAGTTACATGAAGTACCAAATTCATCAAAGCCAAGTCCGCTATAACCAAAATAATGGTAAGCTAAGTCAGAAGTACTCAACATACAATTACCCGCGTTTGGGTTTAAATTGGGAGCATAAGATATTTGAGCCATTGCTGAAAATAGTTTATGTTGCGCACTATTTACAGTATTCGTGCTTTGCTCTTTTAAAGATTGATAAAAAATATTATTTGTTTTAGCCATTTGCTGCTCCAGTGCAGTAACCTTAGACTGTAATCGTGAAAGCTGCGCAGTGATATTATTTGGATCATATTCAGCTGCAGGTTCTGGAGTCGTAAAAGCATCAATCAATGGTCCTGCAAAAGCAGCAACAGCTATAGATAGAATAGGTCCAACAACAGGAACAAAAGCAACCGCACCAGAAACAACAGTTATCCCCATATTAACTTCATCACTCACATTCAAAGATTTCTCACTTGCTAACTGATTACTCTTCAAGTTTGGATCAAAAGCAAGCTTTATATCCTTAGGTGTATAAAAATCACGATTTATAACCTCATAATTAACAGGTCCCTTTACAGCATTTTTCACTCGCTCAATAAATGCAGCATGATTTGCATCATTATTGTTAACAATTGCCTGAGCAGCTTGTAGAGAATTAGATGCCCCATCTGCTGTAGAACGTCCACCGTTACATCCAGCGAGAAATATACTCACCGCTAGCACACAAGCTATTGGCTTTAATTTTTGTGTTTTCATATTACTTCTTCCTTTAAATATTTCACAACTTTTCAATATGAACTTATTGTAACATTCGACAGACGAACGTCACAGTAGGAATAATCACTTACTACCTTAAGCACCGATTGTATGATGGCAGGTTAATTTTTAACAATAGATATTTTTATCTATTGACAAATTATTTTCACATTTTATTTATATATAACAATATATTAATAAATTACGCAGATGCAAAACACACATCAATTAGTATAAAATAGCACACATCGTTACTTATTGCAACAGTTTTTTTATTTAGGCATAACCGCAACAGAATAGACAAAATTATCTATTGCACTCATGTTGAATATCGACGTACAATACGGCGCTCTCATAACGTGGATTGCCCCACTCTGGCAAAATAAAACAAAGTGGGATCTCCGCATAGAGTGAAAAAAACAAACTCAAAATTTGATAACATGGGGATTGATATGCACTACATAATTTTTAACAACCATCCAGCAGATATAATCAAATGTAACTGTGAGAAAGGACAAGTTGAATCGTTCTTGGCACTAGGTAATAAGCTCTTACCTATTAAAAAAATTAGCTACAAAGGAAAAAGTAAATTTATGATACATTGTAAATTTCCTTCACATAAGACAGAACGAGATTTTGTGCGTTCAATATTAACCAAAATGCAACTTAAGCATGAAATATTTGAATTTAATCTATAAAATTACATACCCACACAGTATATTGATTTAATTATATTTACCAATTATAAATAAGTAGGTTATATGGAACAATTTTTGATAAAAACAGATGAAGCTTTATCTCATCAAATAATGCCGTTAATCAACCAAAATATCTTACATGTTATCTACGATAGGGATTGCCGTATTGTTGCATGTTCTGAACTTTCTGCACGGTCAGTAGGTTTAAGCTCTTGGTATGAGGCTATCGGAGCGTCGTACCAAGATACCGATAATTTGGAATATATGAAGATGATATTTGGGTGTAAATATAACAACCTATTTTATGACAAGATTGCAAAATGTGCAAAAAAAATACTCTCTATACACAAGGCGGTATTAAATAATAATCGCATAATTAGCTACATAGATTATATGCCGTATAATGAAGTATTTGTACCATATCTTATTACATGTGCACCAATTGCGTATAACGGAAATCAAGCTATTGGGATACAAAGTTTTGCACAAAAATGTGACTATCTCAATATATTATCACATACTCAAATAATCAGAAATATGTTTGAGATTAAACCAGAAATCGATTGTGAAGAGAATAGCACAGAAAACCCAGTGCTAACTAAAAGAGAACATGAAATTGTTTTTTTATTAGCAAACGGACTATCTACCGATGAGATATTTGAGTTTCTGGGAACCAGTCGCAGTACCATAAGCAACATTATTGCATCAAGACTATCTCCTAAATTTGGACTTTTTGGATCGAGTGCTAAATTACTATCTAAAATTGCTAAAAAGAAAGGCTACCATAAATTAGTTCCAGAATCATTGTCTGTACCGTGTGTTATTATTCTTGATGAGCAACTTTCAAATGAAATTCATTAATTACCAACAGCAATGCAACGGAAATTTATCAATGAACGGCAAACATCGCAGTTTAATCCCGATTCCATAAAAACCTTGGCTTAAACTTCACCGGATTAATTTTATCAATCTTGCAATCAATGTTATGATCGCTGTCAATCAACAATCAAGCGAATATTCTTTACGCTAATACCAACTTTAACTGCCAAAAAGCCGTCTTTAACTTGTAGCCCAAGAAATATAACCTATCTATTTTTGTATTGTTGTTATACACAAATGTAGGTATACATCTCACAGATGAAAAGTTATAATAATGCTCAAGAGAACGAATTACAACCTTTTGAGGAAAACCTTCATGAAAGTGAATAAATTAAGCCTGATTTTATGCTCTGCTTTGGGCTCAGTTACATTTTCTGCTAATGCAGAAACTCCTGAGAATCTTAAATTTTGTAACCTAAGCAACAATGAAGCGCAAATAAAAATAGTTGGACGAAAAAATGCCGATATCGAAGTTGATGGTGGGCATGGAGCTAATACCAAAATGGATGTACAGATAGGATCTGGTCAATGTAAAAATATTCATGTGCTTTATGAGCATACCGACCAATCTTACTCCCACACTGAAATTACTCTGCAAGTATCAGAAAAAAAAGATGGTCAATGGAAAAACGGCGAGAGATTTAACATTAATAGCGACCCATGGAACCTTAGTAAATACAATGAAGGCTGGTCAATAAATACTTATTCGCGGGATAATAGTAGTGAACTTCACATAATGTTCCCAGCCATTGAAGGTGGATACTACAACCAAAATTATAGTCAATATACCAAATTAGGAAACAATCAACTCTTTGATGTGTTCAAACACAATGGAGGTCGTGATGTATTTAAGCCGTATCCTAGTAACCATGAACAAATTTTGTATATCTATGCAAAACGGCTTAATAACTTACCAGCGCAAGAGATAACTAATTTTATTGATTTAAACTATAGCAATGCATTTAACCAAATTAAAGCTAATAATAAAACCAGCTTTTTTTATCCTCTTATGGGCATAACTGATAAAGCAAAGTATAGTAAAGAAACAACAACTAAAGTACACAATAACGAGCGCTTTAATCTTACTAAAGTTTGTGATGTCAATTATGAGCTCAATGAAAATATCGCACCTGAAACTAAACTTGAGCTATCCAAGTTTGAAGGAACTGCAGCATCTTCAGAAATAAATACAGTCGCAACGTTTCCCGGAAACGATCACTCTCCTGTAACAGAGTTTACGCCCGAGTTTAAAAAAGAGCTAACTACCACTAACACCACTACCACTACATCTACCGGGTCACTTCAAATTGGGTATAAGTTTAAACAAAGTGGAGGATTTAAGTTAGTTGCTAATGCGGAAGTTAGTTATGATGGTAATTTTAAAATGGCTAGTGAAAAAAATGTTACCACAACTAATAAAACTACTACAAGCATTACATTACCACGCATGGAAGTAGTAGTACCGCCAAACAAAATAGTTACCGTAACCGCTCAGATTGAAGAGGCTAAATTCAGCGGAAAATTTGTAACACGTTACCCGGTTAAAAATACTTTTGCACGCGTAATAATGAATAAACCAATGTCAACTAGTTGTGATGATGCAGATTACCTTATCAATGTCAGTGACATGATGAAATTCAATGGATTAAGCAATAATTCAATCTTTAGTGCTTCAGAAAGTACTGATACGCTTTATGTAGAAGATAAATTTAATTTTACTTCAGTTGCTGGTTACAAACTAATTGTTAAATTATGGGAACAACCTAAAATTGCAGGTAAAGATAAACGTCAACTAATGACTACAAACAAGAGTGGCAAACAATTGATTAAAACAATTGAAATACCATTTGATGCCAAACAAAACAAAACAGGTATCAAACTGGGGCTAAAAGACGGAGCAACTCAGCCGTCAAAACCTAAAGTTGATAAAAATTTACAAATTAATCCATTTAAATCTAATTAATTTTAAAGAAGAATAACCATGAAACAAATAAAACCAATTTTACTACTCTCAACTCTAATCTATTGTGGCAGTTCATACGCGGATTGGCCTGTTGCGTTTAATTTATGTAATCATTCACATTCAGCTTATAACGTCACCCTATCAAATTTTAATAATATTAGCTGGAGAATCGGCAGCGGCGGTGACTGGAATAAGAACACCAACCTTGAACTAAAAGAACATCAATGTACACTAATATTTGTTAAGCCAAATGAACATAATTATAATAAGTACTCAAGTTTTAAAGTCGATTACTCTGGAAAAGGCGGACATGCAAGTTTCCTCCTAAAAACAGATCCTAACGATATCAAACATCTTGAAGCCAACGTTGCACACTGGACTATGTATACTTGGTGGGCAAATAATAACAATATGAAGATTGAAGCCCCCGTGAAAAAAATTACTCGTTGCCAAAATGGCGCTTGTCAGGATATTTCAAATAATAAACTGACTACATGGATGGTGAGTGAAAATACGAATAATAAATATTCTGATGGTAGTTATAAATTTTATCCTGTTGACCAAACTACAAAAGTTCAAAATATTAATTTACTACAAACCACAGACAATCCAGAGAACTATACCAATGAAGAGAAGGCATTACTTGCAGAAGTTTATAAAAATCTCAAAGCATTAATACCACAATGGCATAGTCAGCATAAAACTGGTCCATTAGACTTAACGATTCGGAGAAATGATGGTAAGAGTCTTGACCTATGGCAACGTGGTGCAATTTGCAAATTATATGATCCATATGTAAATGTTGATTATACTAATGTCTCGATGGAGCCTGCTGGTGTGCCAAAAGTATCTGCATTATCACCAATCGCAGTTACTACGGAAGACTATACTAACAGCAGTGAATCAGCAACTAAATTTAGGTCACTTGAAGTAGCGGCAACTTCGATTAAAGTGTTTAGTGATACAACTAAAAACACCTTATCTTTTAAAAACAATGTAACTGTTACAAGCACTATAAAAGTGCCAGCAGTTTCTGACACTTCAAAATCAATCTCGATTGAAATGGAAGTTGCGAATGGTAAAACGACACTAAATGAAGCGCAAAAGAGCCAGACCATCATTAGCCCATCAAATAATGTTGTTGTCCCAGCTAAGTCAAAATTTCACGCAGTAGTTAATCTCGCAACTCAAAAAGTTGCAGGGAAGGTTTATGTCAATTACCCAATTAAGGACTACAATATTTCTGGTGATTGGGCACTGGATGGTAATTGCCGCAATAAAAACGATAGCAACCTAGTTCCGGTCAAAGTTCGCCTAGATTTCCTAGCGATGGACAGTATAGATCCAGATAAATTTGGCATGGAAAAATCTTCTGGATCAGGAACCAAGATTGCTTTGCGTGATTATCACGAATATACAACTGAGGTTGGTTATAACTATTCAAGAACCTCTAAAATTACACCACTATCTGGTGGAGCGGCTTATATGGTTACTGAATCAATGCCTTACTATTACGCAGATAAAATACCAGCTAACACGGCAAAATCATATTCTAAACCATTAATCTAAATTAAACCCTGTCGGCGACTACTTAGTTTGCCGACAGCTTTCATTTAACGATACCACTATACTAACATCAGTCCAATTGAAGCAATCAATAGCAAACCCATAATCAAATTAAAAATACGAACACTACGTTCATTACTTAGCATCGCACGCATAATTACGCCACCAAATAGCCAAACAGACAAACACGGCATCAAAATAACGCTAAAGAGCACAGTTATCGCAGCAACTTCTAAAACTGAGTTATGTATCGGTAAACTAAATGCAGCAAATACACCAATTGACATCACCCAAGCTTTGGGGTTTGCCCATTGAAAGATCGCCGCTTGAAGAAATTTTACCGGACGTTTGCCAGCTTCCGCATGGATTTTTGTTGAGGAGAAAATGGTTTTGACCGCTAGATAAAGAATATAAGCTGAACCTGCAACTTTGATAACTTTATGCAAAATTGGGAAGGCCGTAAATATTGAATCCAGCCCCAATCCCATCACCAACAGCATCAGCGCAAATCCAGCAGTTATACCGCAAAAATGCGCTAATGAACGACGAATGCCATAGTTTAATCCCGACATCATAATCATCAGATTATTTGGACCGGGGGTAACACTACTGGAAATACAAAATAATATCAACGGGAAATAATGACTCATCTAAGATATCTTTATTGAATAAATTATTATGCTTTTCTGACAAATTCAGATTTAAGTTTCATTGGACCGATTCCGTCGATCTTACAATCAATGTTATGATCGCCCTCGATCAAGCGAATATTTTTTACTTTGGTGCCAACTTTAACCACTAAAGAGCTACCTTTTACTTTAAGATCTTTAATTACAGTAATACTATCACCATCAGTTAAAATATTTCCACTAGCATCTTTAACTATCAACACATCATCTGTACTTGCTTCAGTGACAGAAGAAGCACTCCACTCATGCCCACATTCAGGGCAAATATACAATTCGCCATCGGCATAACTAAATGCGGAATCACACTGTGGACAATTTGGTATCTGAGACATAACATTTCTTTCTTTAAAAATAAGACGTATTATACCTGATTAATCCACTTAGCTAGTAAGGTTGTAATTTAAAATGCTGTAACTTGCCAAGTAAATCACGACTATTGATAAAACCATAAGTTTGCAACCCATTAATCGGAAGATTGTTTTGATCAAGAATGATCATAGTTGGAAGAGCAAAAATTCCATAACGCGTTTGCAGAGCTTGTACATCTGGAGTATTTTTAGTAACATTTACACGAATCAGAGTATAATTTCTAAGATAATTTTGAACTTCGGGATTAGCAAAAGTTCTGAGATCCAGCTCCTTACATGCTGAACACCAACTGGCATAAAAATCAAGTAATACTGGCTTATGCTGTGATTTAGCCTGTTGCAATTGTTGTTCCAATTGGCTGACGGTACTAATCCAAATAAATTTCTCATCCACTTGTTTAATTTTTTGCTTATCCCAATAGCTGTTTAACAAAATGGCTATTACTATGAGTAAGGTGATTGATAATCGAGCTATCCATGGTTTACGAAAAAAAGCTAAGTTACTAGCTAATATAATTAACGAAATCGTGCTCCAGCACAAAGCGATAAATTCATCATAACCATCAGCAATTTTACTAATCAGATATGCCGCAACTCCTAGCATTAATAGTGCTAATAACTGCTTACTAATATTTAGCCAGTAACCGCTTTGTGGAAATACTTTTTTACCAAATACGGCAATTAACAATAACGGAACGCCACTACCAAGACCTAACGCAAATAGCGCAGCAGCACCAAACAAAAGATTCCCGGTAGTAGAAATGTACACCAATGCTCCAGCTAACGGAGGTGTGACACAAGGAGATAAAATTAGGTTTGCCAATCCACCAGCAAAAAACACACCAAGAATTGAACCATTATTATAATAACTTACCCACTGATTTAGTTTATTTTGGATATTTGCGGGTAATTGGATGACAGTTTTTCCAAGCATGATGATAGCAAAAAATATAAAAACTCCAGCCAATAGCGCACTCACCCACCAGTCTTGCAACCAGCGCAACATGCCAGAACCTAATGCTGCAACTATAATACCAGCAATTGCATAAATCACTGCACCACCAAATACATAGCTAGCCGCCAAAATAATACTTCGCCGTGAAGAAATATTTTTGCCACTAATTAATGCTAACAAAATGGGTAATAAAGGGAATACACATGGAGTAAATGCCAATAGCATCCCAGCAACAAAAAACCCACTAATCGTTAGTAGTGGCTGTGATGTTATTATTTGTGGTACAAGATTAGTGCCTAGGCTATCCGCAAAGGCTGAACCTAGTAAAATAAAATTAAGCACAATCAAGTTTATAGTTCTAAAGCCATGTAATGACAAGCAATTCTCCTTGCATAAAATACGCCGCAAATGCAGAGGAGAATTGTAACAGATTTATACTCGAAGTATTTTAATTGTACTGATTTTTTTCCCAGCTACCATACATCGGATTTGGCAAAATAAAGTAACCATTGCCAAACACATTAAACGTTGCATCATTCTCATCCAATGCATTCATTTTAGGCTGTTTAAATTTAGGAAAATCCTGAATATTATCCCCAAAATAGGCAATAACTTTATGTGCAGGTAATTTGTTCGACCAAACCATTTGACTAGCATCGTAGTTAGCGGTATTTACCGCATTAAAACGCGGATTTTTATCGCTAGGCGTTTTTGAATCACGTTGGTTTGCCAAAAGCACCTGATCAAAATAAACCCCTTGTTGTTTCAAATTAGCCACGGTTGTAGTCACAACATTACCACTATCATCGCTAAATGAGCCATCACGATTAGATACCATGCTCACATAACCACCTAGTTTATGCACCAAATGAGTGAACGCAACTACGCCCGGTAACGCAACAGATTTCTCCGGATTAGCCACATAATGGCTAAAATCTGACTCATTGCTCGCTAGCTCGCCACAATCTCTAAAATACCACGAATTATCCAACGTAGTTTCATCAATATCTAAAACAACACCCCAAGTTTGTGGCTTCAGTTTTTCTTTTTTAACCAGATTAGTTACATAAACAGTCGCAATGCCATAAGCTTGATTATAGAGTGCTTTTTTCTCGGCTGAATCGCGATACCATTTAACTGCTTGTGTAATTTCAATCTGTTTTGCTTCCGGTGAACAAACCGCCTGTGACTCATTTGCCGCATAAACCATCACCGAATTAAGCGCCAATAGCGTTACTAAAATTTTCTTCATATCATCCCTCAAAAAATTATTTACAGACGCTATTATAGTTAAGCTAAATTTTAGTGGCTGGGTTTATTTCCTTGAACAGAACTTTCTAAAATATATTAACCAGATCAAATAACTAAATACGGAAGTACAATATTTTTTGCACATAAATTTTTGTAAACATTCTTAATT
>SSGY01000091.1 GCA_008017145.1 Neisseriales bacterium | reverse complement strand
TAATTGAACCAAACTATGCTTCATATCCAACAAATGGATTAATTGAATCTTTAATAATTCTGGTTGGAATTTATCTTCTATTTTACGTGGTTTCATGCTTTTTTGCTCGCTGATATTGCAAGGTTTAAAGCATTACTTTACCATTTCTTGCAATATTTCGCCCATGAAGATAGCGTATTATTAAATTAAATCAGATTGATATATGATTTTTAGCATCAACTAAATAGTACCCAAGGTATTTTGACTATTCAACCCAATTACTTCAATCTGACTCCTGACTATAGCAGCCAACAAATTACTTACACTAATACAGGTAATGGTGCTATCACCAATCTGGTGCTTACTCCTGCTAGTCCTTTGATTGCAGACGGTACCACTTGTGGTAGTAGCTTGGCAGCTGGTGACAGCTGTAACTATACGGTTAGATTCCCGGTGGTTCAGCCGATTAAAGGTGTCTCCAATGTAACCGCTAACTATAATAGTACCAGCACTACAACTGGTAATGGTACAGCTACCATAAATTATAGTGGCACAGATGCCATCGCTGGATTAAGCATCAGCAGTGGTAGCAACCCTAATTTTGATTTTAGCTCAACTACGGCCCACTCAACTATGAGCAGTTTGGTTACGATAAAAAATACTGGCAATAATCTAGAATCAAATATTGTGTATAGTACACTACCAAATCACTTTAGTGTGTCTGACACTGGAATAAGCAATCCGTGTGGAGCAACGCCATTTAGCTTAGCTGCTGGCGAAAGCTGTAATGTAAACCTGATTTACACCAATAGCGTGATGACTTCATTGACTTCAGATGAAATAGTAGTTAGTTATAACTATTTGATTGCAAGCGGTGTGGCAATATCAACCAGCACCGTTGGAGTGACCTATAGCACGACTCAATCGACTGCTAGCCTCTTAATTACGCCTAATCCTTATGCTTATGGTACGATAGTAAATAACGGAGTGGATAGCCTCAGCAATGTTTTCACCGTCACTAACAGCGGAGAAATAACAGCAACTGGCATGACTGCTAGTGTGGCAACGGGCACATTCTTTAACACCGTGACGACCACCCCACAATGTGGAGCAAGTTTAGCGGCAGGAGAAAGCTGTAACCTTAGCGTTCAATTTGGCACGGTGGAATCCACAGTCCCTGCAGGAACCAAAACTGACACGCTCAATGTCAGCTACACGCCATACACCAGTGCGACTCCAATAACGGCTAGTTCAGCATTAAGCGGGCAGGTGGCTACGGCACAAAGCGCAGTCATTGTGCAAGCATTCACAAACTCGAGTGGCTTTGTCGGTGGTGATGGAACAAGTAGCAATAGCGCCTATCAAGTTCAGCAAAATGCTACTGCTCCAACTGTGACCTATACTTTAGCTAACAACGGAACAGTTCCTGCAACTAGCTTTGCGGTGACAACTGGCTCGTTAGGTGCGTGGAGTCAAAGCAATAACTGTCCGGCAACCTTAGAGCCACAAGCCAGTTGTATGCTAACTTTTAGCTTAGCTACTTCCGCAACTGGTATAAATAATCTGGATCTAAGCCAAGTGCATCTAACATGGAACGACCAAGATAATCCTAGCGGTCAACCCCAAGACCTCAGCGGTACTGTCTATGCTAATGTCTTTGCTGCACCAGGCATTGCGATAACAACTAATCCGTCCTCCAGCATTAGTGTAGCTCCGGGTGAAAGTTTCACGATCACGGCAACTTTAACTGGTGGCTATAATATCACAGCGCAAACCATCCATGCGACAACTACGGCGAGTGATGTAACTTTCACCAATAATGATTGTGCCATCAGTAGCAGTGCTGGTTTGGGAAGTTGTACCATTACGGTAAACGTTGGAGCTAGTGCGGCTGCGGCAACTGGCAATACTATAACTATCAGTAATTCAACAACACCTACTCCAGCGGCAACTCCAGCGCCATCATCCGTAAATTTTGATATTGCAGTAGCTCCAGCGGTAGTACAAATCGCGCTACCACAAACTGGACAGATGAATCAAGTACCAAGCATGTGTTACCCGTTATCTGCTACGTGTATCAATTCTCCGGTTGGCTCAGACGGTTATGGATACGCATCAGGTCCTTACGATATTCCTTATGGTGTAGCCTGGGCATATAATGGTTATACTGACTTGGTTCCACCAGTGCGTTTTACTTCTGGTAGCGCGGCTAATGGAAGTGCTTGTCCAAGCGGGCAATTGGTTGAATCTGATAATTTGACTGGCTTAATGTGGCAACAAAACCCGTCAACTACTACCTATAAATGGCAAGATGGCACTGTAACTCCAAACACCTATCCAGCATTAGCAGCGGTAGAAAGTTTGAATAGTGGCAGTGGATACTGTGGTTATACAGACTGGCGCTTACCAAATCTCAATGAGTTAGTATCAATGCTAAATCTAGGGCAAATAGTTCCTTATACTTGGTTAAATACTAGTGGATTTCCTGGCGTGGGTAACTTTTCTTATTGGTCATCTACGACTATGGTGGCAGGGAGCGGCAGTTCTGCATGGGTGGTTATGCTGAATAATACAGGTTATGGAAGAATAGCCACGCAAGGCAAAACAAGTTCTACAGCGCCTATATGGGCGGTTCGTGGCAATTCTGCAACTAGCACTGCGCCAGCAAAAATTCCACAAACAGGGCAAATAACCTCGTATGCCGCTGGTGATGATGGTGCATTGCAAGCAGGTACGGCTGGTACTAATGCTAGCGGACGCTTTAAGTCTGGTACGCTACTTGAAGCAGATTGTATTACCGATAGCCAAACTGGTTTAATGTGGCCAAAGAATGGAATTATTGGCTTTACTGATAGCGGAGGTAGCCTAATTAACCAGCCAAATTATTCTAATACTGATGCCACTCTTAATTCAATTACTTGGAACAATGCATTGACTGCGATGACCAAAATGAATACAGCTACGACTAAACTCTGTGGTTATAGCGACTGGCGTTTACCTAATTTTGCTGAGTTGCGCTCACTGATAAATTACGGGCAAGTTAATTATTCTATTGCATCAAATTGGTTGAACGATCAAGGTTTTAGCGGTGTGCAAAACGCTATGTATTGGACGTCTACGATTCTCGCTTCTACTCCTAGTAGTACCAGGTGGTTGATTAACATGGGCACTGGCGAGGCAAGTTTCAACGGACAATCTAATCCATATCCTGTCTTACCGGTTCGTGGTGGTGGGGCAGCCGGATCATAACTATTTTTGTTGAAGCTCTGGTAGCAGTCATTTGCTGCCAGAGTTTTATCCGTTATATTTCTGTGGAATCGCATCAAGTGTGAGGCGGCTATGGTTGTGGCGGATAAATTGATTTTATTATAATGTATGTGGTTTAACTTGTTGTCTTTGATGGTTAATTATTTTTTGTGTAAATGATGGATTAACAACGAGTGTTATATTTAGTTTAGAAAGGTCTGATTATGCAAATTTCACGAAACCGATTCCTACAATCCTTGCGCTGGCTAGCATTATTGCTGCTTGCCGTGGTTGTGGCGAGTTGTAACGGCTCAGGCAACTGTGTGCCAAGTAATGGCACGGTTGTTGGTCTGCATACTTTTCCGAATGGTAGTCAATTGTTTGGCACGACCAGTTTGAATGTGACTTCGGGAGAAAGTACTACCGCTACTTATGTTTTAAAAGGTGGTAGTGGTTTAACTATCGTAAATTTGAGCACGCAAGAAAGTGGACTTAACACTACACCACTTAGTCACGGTTTAACCAGCACTTGTGCGCTGTGTGGTAGCTTTAATCCAGAAAGTCTAGTTGTAACAGGAACTAGCGCAGAAAGCTCTTCACAATTAAACGTTACTGTGCGTAGTGGTCTAACCGCGGGAACCTATAAGTTGAATTTATATGCAACTTATACTAATGGCGGAGTTACGCAACCCAAAGAACAAATTGGTGTGATAACGGTAGTTGTGACCAGTGGATCTTCACCACAAATTGGAACTTTAGTTATTCACACCGTTGCTGAGTCAAACATTGCAGCTGGAGGAACAACCACGGCGTTAGTGAGCATAGAAAACAGCTCAGGAATAACGGTACCCGTGAATGTAGCAGTTGCCAGCAATGATACTGCCGTAATGACGGTATCGCCAGCTAGTTGCGCGTTAACTACCGCGAGCAATTCTTGTACAGTGACTTTGACAGGTGTAGCTGCAGGTACAACAACCTTTAGCGCTACAGCCACAGGTTATACGATAGCGACTTCACAAGCGATAAGCGTAACGGTTACCACTGGTTGGACAAGACAATCTGGTGTGACCAATAAGTCTGTAACTGGTTATGGAATTAGTTTAGATGCCGCTGGGAATAGTTATGTTACGGGAGCTTCACCTGGTGATGGTGGCTCTTCAGCGCGCAATTATTTTATTTTGAAATTTGATAACGCTGGTACGGTAGTATGGTCTAGAGTTGGCGGTGTTTATGGTGGACAAACTTATGGCAGGAGCATAACTACCGATAGTCTTGGCAATAGTTATGTGGTTGGTGATACTAATCATGCTATTACTGGTGCTCAAACTGGACGTATTGATTTTTTTATTGCCAAATATGATAGTTCAGGAACTCTCGCGTGGGTTAAACAAGCCGGGGTTAGTGGTGGAGATTCCGTTGCTTTGGGTGTGAGCATGGATAGTAGCAGCAATGCTTACATCACGGGTTATACTACGAAAGCATTTAGTGGTCAAACGCAACATGGTGCAGAAGATTACTTTATTGCCAAGTACGATAGCAGTGGTAATCAAGTTTGGATTAAACAGGTCGGTGGTAGTGACATAAATAATGATGTCACCGAAGGGAAAGGGATTAGTGTTGATGCTAATGGCAATAGTTACATTACCGGAATCACCAATGTCGGCATATCTGGACAAGTTGAGATGGGTTTTGGTGATTATTTCATCGCTAAATATGATACCAATGGGAATTTACAATGGACTAAGCAAGTTGGCGGTAGTTCAAGTACGCAGACCAATGGGTACGGCATCAGTAGCGATAGCAGCGGTAATAGTTATATTACTGGCTCTACTACTGGCAGCATCTCTGGGCAAACCCAGATTGGCAGTACCGATTATTTTGTGGCTAAATATGATAGTGATGGTAATTTAAAATGGGCTAAACAAACTGCTGGTTCTGCAGCTCTCAGTAGTGCGTATGGTTTCGGTATTAACGTTGATAGCAATAATAATAGCTATATTACTGGTATGACAACAAGCAGCTTGGCAGTAGGATTAACTCAGTCTGGGATGACTGACTATTTCATTGCCAAATATGATGCCTCTGGTACATTAGTGTGGACAACCCAAGTTGGTGCAGCTGGAGGATATACGGCCGGTGCTGGAATTGGTGTTGATAGTTATGGCACTAGCTATATAACAGGTAGTACCACAGTTGGTATCGCGGGTAATACTGAAACTGGCATAAGTGATATGTTTGTTAATAAAACCCCAAATTTATCTCACTAACTGTTTGGTGGTGGGTTAAATAAACGCTCTGGTAGCAGTCATTTGCTACCGGAGCTTTGTCATTATTGGTGCGTGGGTGTACGGTTTAAACATTTTTACAGTATCGATCAATTAATTTTATTGCAATCTGTAGAGATCAAGTTGTTGCGTTTGATGATAATCTGGTTTTTAATTTATTTTTTAGAGGTCTTTAATGAAAAAATTATTGATTTTTTTTGCTTTGCTAGTGTCGTTTCTGGCGGGTTGTAGCTCAGGTGGTAATTGTGCGCCTAACGATAACGATAATTCGGCTAACCCAGTTCAAATTGGTACTTTACCGAATGGTTCGGCGGTATACTTATCTAACAATAACCTACCAGTTACCGAGAGTACACCGACTACCGCGACGATTTATTTAGTTGGTGGTTCAGCGAATGAAAGCTACACGGTAAATTTTGTTAGCAGCAAATTGCAAGCAAAACGCCTTGCCAGCGCCAATCAATATGCAGTGGAAAGTAATGGAATTTCAGTTACGCCTAATCCGTGTGTGATCGGAACCGCTGGCAGTGGTTACCCTAGTTCATGTCAGGTTAGTATTGCGGTGTCAAGTAGCACTTATCCGGGTACTTATAATGTTACGCCTACGGCAAGTTCATCAAATGGGAACCCTACCGAGCTTAGTCCGATTACCGTTTTGGTCAGTGGTTCAATACTTCCGTCAACTAAAGCAATTACGTCGTTTTCTTTAAATGGTACTGCAGGTACTATTATCGGCAATAATATTGCGGTTACTATGCCATCTGATACTAATCCTAGCGCTTTGGTGGCAACCTATATTACGACTGGTGTTGCGGTGAGCGTCGGGAGTGTAACGCAAACAAATGGTGTGACTGCAAATAATTTCACCAGTCCTGTGAAATATACGGTTCACGCTGCGGATGGTTCTACTCAGGACTATACCGTAACTGTAAGTGTTGCTTCAAGTAGTGCTAAAGCAATTACCGCTTTTTCTCTTAATGGAACTGCAGGAACTATTACCGATACGACGATTTCGGTAATTATGCCTTATGGAACTGATCTATCATCTTTAGTTGCAACATTTACCACTACTGGTCAAAATGTAATGATTGGTTCTACGCCACAAGTTAGTGGTGTCACGGCAAATAATTTTACGGGGGATCTGATTTATACGGTACATGCAGCAGATGGTAGTACGCAGGACTATACGGTGCATGTAACTACTGCACTCAATGATGCTAAAGAGCTAATTCAGTTTTCGCTAGATGGGACGATGGGCGCGATCAATCAGGTTGATAAGACGATAACTGTAACAATGCCGTATGGTACAAATAAAACTGCGCTCACCGCAAGCTTTATCACGACTGGGGAAAGTGTAACGGTAGATACTGCACTGCAAACAAGTGGTGTTACACCGAATGATTTTACGAATCCCGTGACCTATACTGTTCATGCTGCCGACGGTAGTACGCAAAATTACACGGTGACTGTCAC
>SSGY01000224.1 GCA_008017145.1 Neisseriales bacterium | reverse complement strand
CAGTATGCCAATTAGGAAAGTCTGAAGGCAGAAATCTCCATTGACAACCAGTTTTAATGACGTAAAGAACCGCATTTACCACCTCTCTTGTCTTTATTTCTCTGGGGCGCCCCATTTTTCCTTGTTTGACAAATGGTTCAACTAGGATCCATTCTTTATCTGTTAAGTTGCTTGCGTAATTTGTCATAATCTGCATAAACGTTGTTAATCTAATCCGATTTTAACTCAACTTGGACTTAGCAAACAAGCTCTAAGTAAACATTATTAGCTTTGTTGGACTTATAAAGATTATAATCACAAATATCATAATCTTTAGAGCTATCTTGAAGTTTTTTACCAGTCAAACTAACATACGTAATATTTAATGCATCACCAATAATATTATTTTGATCTGCACCAAAGATATTAAGCGCAGTACGTACTTTTGAACCAGGTTGAGATGCAAGCAATAAAGATTTTAATGAAGTATTTGAAGCCATTGAAGCATTAAATCCATCTCTGAAGCCATCTATAGAAGCAGCACAAGTTGAATGATTAATATTTCCATCTATTACTTTTCTAACGTCAGACTTAGTATCTGCTTTTTGAGTAGTTACAAAATCATTAACACGACCAGCAAATTGATCTTCAGAGAAATAAGTCGCATTAGCTAAAAATACGTTTGCTGTAGTAGAAACAGCACCAACGGTAGCTGCATAAACTTGCGCCTTTTTGTCTAAATCTTTGCTAGTATTAGCCTCATGTGATACGATACAATCAGCAACTTTTGTTGTATTAACAACAGTTTTCAACCATTTGAAAATCCCCTTGCCTTTTTGTACTTCACTATTTTCATAAGTACACAAGAATAAATTTGCTTCGCGGTTCACAATGAAATATCCACCTTGATTATTCCCACTATCACTAAATAATTGCATGCGAGTATCTTGATATTGATTAATCTCTGATTTTGCTAAATTAAGGTTTTGTGCAATATCGTTTCTGCTTGCACCTGGTTTAATACTTGTGATAGCCTGATTTGCTCTAACTAGATGAGGTAAAGATTTTGCTTCATAGGCATTTAAAAATGACACCATCACACTTGAATTACCATTAGCTTTGGCAGTAATTACTAATTGACGATTAAATTCATTATATGAATTATTTTGTGCGCTTTGTGCGTTATTTACTTTAGATAAGTCACTTGATACGTTATTCATAAAATTAGTAAACGCCGTCGTAGTTGGTGCAGCAGCAAAAACAGAAGTAGAAAGAGTTGCAACTAAAGTTCCGATGATCATTTTTAATTTCATTGTTGTTCCTTTGAGAAATTTTACATATTTATTTTTTAGCACTTACCATCGCTTATTTTGTAGAAACTCGAAGTAAGTCTTTATTGTTTTTCCAAGTACGGTATTATATTACTTCAATATATCTTTTTCTGTCCCTTGGTGCGACATTTTAATTAACTGTAAATACTCGTATGGCGATGCGAAAGTTTGGGCAAGTGTGAATAAAAAAATCCGGAATAAATATCCGGAATTTTGAGAAAGAATTACTTAAATGAGTATATTTAATATTCAAAAGTTATGTAGTCTGTGGCTTTTACTACATCAGACATTAAGCCCTTCATTATGCACATTAACCGTAGTTAAAATAAATTTGAGGGCATATAAGAAAATCATAACAATCAAGACGGCAAGCAAAGTATAAATAACCCTATACTCAATCCTATACATCGCTTCATTGTTCATTAAAGCAATTGTTAGTAATACCGATAATGTAACCAAAGCAGTAAATGAACCATAGTGGCGCGATATAGCGATAACAGTCAGATAAAATACCGGAAAAATCATTAATGCAAAAATCAACTGACTATGAATTAGCAAACAACAAGCCAGTGCCACACCACCACCAATTAAAGTGCCAATGACTCTTAGTGTAATTCGGGAAATTGAAATTGCATGGTTACTCTTTATGATTAAGAAAGCAGTTAATGGCAACCAATAACCATTGGCTAAATGATAATGAATTGATATAAAATTACATAGTACTACCGTAAATAGCATAATCACATTATAAACTGTTTTTTGTATATTAATCTCAAGGTAAGGCATATTATTGATAATATTTCTCTTGTTATCACTTAATTTTATTTTCTCTAATACAAATATTCTGATAACACCACTAAATACAATTAGCAAGCCACCAAGCATATAAGAGAGCGAATAAGTAACAACTATATCAATGTTAGTAGCTGGCATTCCACTACCAAGAATAAAACCCTCAAAAGTATAAAGAAATAGTCCTGCAACTAGACCATGCGCCTGATTGGAGAAAATCACCCACGGTAGAATTATTAGGATACAAATCGTTGATAACCAGATATTATTTGCGGAAAAACAACCAATCCCATAAGCAATACCTGCTGCTATAGAAGTAATTAATCCATAATATATGCGCTGAGTTGGATGATATTGATTCGAATTAAAAGACAGCATTACACTATTCATTAGTAAGCCCGTCATTATAATAATCAGTTCAATTTTATGCCATTTACTAATATACAACAATGCCAGAACTAAACCAAATAATGAAGTTTGGAGCGCAATAAGATTTATTTGACGATCATCGTCAAAGTAATTTAGCAATATCTTTTTTAGCTTCATATCTGTTAGTCCTTTAAATGAAGCATTATACTGTAATTTAAATAATTTTTAAATATCTCTTGACAATTAGTTCAAGCTTGAATTAATATTACGCCATATAGTTCAAGTTTAAACTAATTTCACAGAGAAGAAAATGCAGTTTATAAAAACAATTCGTGAGTTACTCAATGTTGCCCACTTATTTGAAACAATCTCTTCCACTCATGTACGCTCGTTAGGTTTAACACCGGGGCAATTTGATGTAATCGCAACGTTAGGTAATCAGCCACCAATGACCTGTAAAGAACTGGCTAATAAAACTCTTATGGTCAAAGGTAATTTAACAGTCATCTTAGAAAGTTTATTAAGAAAAGGGTTCATAACTCGCACTATAAATCCAACAGATGGGAGAAGTGCTTTGATAGGTCTTACGGAGTCAGGAGTAGATTTATTTAATAAAGTATTTCCTGCTGTTACCCAATTCTTTGAACCAATCTGTATACAATTTGATGAAAAAGAGATGGAGCAACTACGACAAGAGCTAATCTTAGTAAAAAATAAGTTAAACCAATTCGTATAATCTTAAATAAGTGTATTATTAAAAAGGAACTACAAATGACTAAATTATTATATATAAATTCGCACCCTGGTAATGCGGAATACTCAAAATCGCAGCAGATTGCCGAAGATTTTTTACAAAGCTATTTAGCAAAGCACCCTGATGCACAAGTAACCAAGCTTGATCTATGGCAACTTGACGCACCGGATGTTGATTCAGTAGTTTATAGCGCATTTGGCGTATTAATGAGTGGAGGCTCGTTTGAAAACCTTAATGCAGAGCAACAAAAAGCTTTAATGAAACGTCAAGCTGTAATTGATCAATTCATCGCACATGATAAGTATATTTTTGTAGCACCAATGTGGGAGTTCAGTTTCCCTTCGGTACTTAAGAAATACCTTGATATTATCTGTGCAGCACGTCAGACTTTCCAATATAATGAGTTTGGACTGCCTGTTGGGCTACTAAAAAATAAAAAAGCGGTTTTTGTTCAAGCTAGTGGTGGGGTTTACTCTCCAGAAGCTCGTGCAGGATTCCGCCCTATGCTGGCAGATCATCCGCAAGCAGAAGAATTATTAGCTACTTTTGATCAGCTGGGTAATTATGGTGAACCAATTGTCCGGGCGACCTTGGCAATTATGGGCGTACATGATTATCAACATATTATGGTTCCGCTACAAGCAAAACCTGATTATGCAGCTGCAGAATTTAACTCTTCATTAACTAAGGCTAAACAATTAGCCACTACTTGGTAACTTTTTAAAGGAAAATACAATGAAAAAATATCTAATCGCACTAGGTTTGTCTGCTGCATTTAGTGGTTTTGCAAATGCTGAAACCTATAACTTAGAACCAACTCACAGCTATGTCGAGTTTCATTATAATCACATGGGGTATTCTAATCCATCTGGTAAGTGGTACGCAACTGGAACGATTAACTTTGAAAGCAAAGAGATCGCTAAAAGTTCAGCAAATATCACAATCGCAGTTGGTGATATTGTTACCGGAATTCCAAAACTTGATGAGCATCTAAAAAGCGGAATGTTCTTTGATGTGAAAAAATACCCTACTGCTAAATTTGTCGGCGATAAAGTAAGCAATATTCAAGGTAACCAATTTGACTTGAACGGTCAACTAACCGTACATGGCGTAACTAAACCAGTTACTTTGCATGTAACTCAAAATAAATTAGCGCCTAATCCAATGAATGATATTCAAACAGCTGGATTCAGTGCAACTGCCAGCATCAAACGCTCTGATTTTGGAATTGCCAACTATGTTCCTGCAGTTAGTGATGAAACCAATTTAAACATTGAAGTTGAAGCACAACTCGCAGCTAAAAAATAGACTATCCTACGAAAAAGGCTAAGAGATGATCTTAGCCTTAATTTATCCTAATTTCTAAACGCAGGAATCATCGTTACTTCAACCTTTTCCTATTTCTTTGTATGCAAGCTTAGTTACGAAATGCCCAAAATTTACTAATTAGGAATGTCACAAATGGCGCAACAAATGTCGGTGCCAAGCCCCACTCAGGACTAAGCAATAAAACTTTGGTTATAAAGCGAACCCCTCCAACATTGATTACCATCCCGATCATTGAAGTTACCAAGAATTTTACAAATTCACGCCTAGAGTAACGATGCTTCTTAAAAGTATATTTGATATGCCCGACATAAGCAACAAACATCCCACCGATATTACCCAAAATCATCGCAACAGATGGGAAAACCCCAAAATAACGATGCGCAATCCAATAAATCAAATCCTGTATGATTAGCGCAGAAATTCCCACCGCCCCATAGACCAGAACTTCACGGACATGACGACGTTTGATTTTCTTAACATGCTGCTTTATCATTTGCGTGGAAACCCCTTCTTGGCATAAACTTGTAACAGTGAAACTGCAGCAGGAGTGATACCAGATACTCGAGAAGCTTGTCCGATATTCTCTGGCATCAATTTGCTTAATTTTTGCACGACTTCAGTAGATAGTCCACTAATTTTGCTATAGTCGATATTATTCGGTAGCTTGATCTCATCCAAATAAGCAAGTTTACCGACTTCTTCTTGCTGACGCGCAATATAACCAGCATATTTAATCTGAATCGCGACTTGTTCACAGATGCGTTCATCGTCACTAACCGCTTCCGTAAATCCTGGTAATTGCGCTAAAGTTGGGTATTCAAACTCAGGTCGTTTAAGCATATCATGTAATGAATATTCACGCTCTAGCGGACCAGAAAATAAGGCCTCTGCCGCAGTACCATTGATATTTGCTGGATGAACAAAGATTTTTTTCAGGCGCTCAATCTCACCAAAAACCGTATCGCGTTTATAGCAAAAAGCATTCCATTGCTCATCGCCAACCACACCAAGATTACGTCCGATTTCAGTTAAACGCAAATCAGCATTATCCTCACGCAGCTGTAATCGGTATTCTGCGCGTGACGTAAACATCCGGTATGGCTCGCTAACGCCTTTAGTAATCAGATCATCAACCAATACGCCAAGATAAGCTTCATTACGGCGCGGACACCAAGCCTCTTGCTCTTTAACCAATAAACCTGCATTTAAGCCAGCTAAAAGCCCTTGTGCTGCGGCTTCTTCATAGCCCGTTGTACCGTTGATTTGCCCAGCAAAAAATAAGCCACCGATCAATTTAGATTCTAGGCTGGATTTGAGATAGGTTGGATTAAAGTAATCATATTCAATCGCATAACCGGGGCGCAAAATATGTGCATTCGCCATGCCTTTCATCGAACGAACTAAACCAATCTGAATGTCGAAAGGTAAAGAAGTCGAGATTCCATTCGGATAGTATTCGTGGGTAGTCAGTCCTTCTGGCTCTAAGAAAATCTGATGTGAATCTTTATCGGCAAAGCGATTAACTTTATCTTCAATTGAAGGGCAATAGCGCGGACCAACGCCTTCAATAACTCCAGTAAACATTGGCGAACGATCAAAACCGCTACGAATTATGTCGTGGGTTTGGGTATTAGTATGAGTTATCCAGCATGAAATTTGCTGTGGATGGTCTTCACGTTTACCCATAAAAGAGAATACAGGTGTTGGACTATCCCCTGGTTGTTCTTCAAGCACGCTAAAATCAATCGTCCGCCCGTCAATTCGTGGTGGTGTTCCAGTCTTTAGCCGTCCAACCGGTAACTCATAATCGCGTAAACGTTCAGATAAACGAATAGAAGCAGGATCACCAGCACGTCCACCAGTATAATTTTGTAAGCCAATATGAATTCGACCACCAAGAAAAGTCCCTGAAGTCAAAACTACCGATTTCGCTTTAAAAATAATCCCACTCTGAGTCATCACTCCAGTTACATGATCATTTTCAATAATGATATCGTCAACTGCTTGTTGAAATAGGGTTAAATTAGGTTGATTTTCCAGCGCATAGCGAATGTAGGCTTTGTATAAAATGCGATCGGCTTGTGCACGAGTTGCGCGTACCGCCGGACCTTTGCTGCTATTTAAGGTGCGAAACTGAATCCCCGCATGATCTGCCGCGCGCGCCATGATTCCGCCTAACGCATCAACTTCTTTAACCAAATGTCCTTTACCAATCCCGCCAATTGAAGGATTACATGACATCTGCCCGAGTGTTTCAATATTGTGGCTTAGCAATAAGGTTTGTAGCCCCATACGACTGGCAGCCAAACAAGCTTCAGTTCCGGCATGACCGCCACCGATCACAATCACATCAAAATGTTTATCAAAAATCATAATTTTATCTGTACTTTTTATTAGAATAAGGGCTTATTTTAGCACAGCCAACTTGATTAAGATTGATGTGATTTACTGGAGAAAAACCAAGCTCCTAAAACTCTTTGTTAACCATCATTACACTACCAATCAATTTGCAGGAGCTGATGCTATAGTTTTAGCACTGGCAATGGGCGCCGAACTTGTAGTAGCTGTGGTTTTAGCTAGTTTATATTTACATTTCTTTAACTGGTTATTAAGAAATTTACAAGTCATAGAACTATTTTTATCATCCTGAAATTTAACTACATCCACTGTAAATTGAGATGAGCCGTCTACTTCATTGTAATCCATTGAAGATCCCGCATTCGCATTATGCATTTGAGCATTTTGATTAGGTGTTGGTTCGTCATGTTCAATCACTTTCGCATTTTTACAATTCATCAGTAAATTGCTAATCGTGCTTTGTGGGGATATTTTCTTTCCATTACACGTAAAGTGAGTAGGATCTTTGTAAAAAGCTGAATTAAAGTCTATTTCAGTCATCGCAAAAGATGTGCTCATCGTACATAAAGCAAGTAATGATAAATATTTTTTCATAAAGTCCTCCTGTTATAAAGTTACCACGTATAGTATACACCAGATTGTATCTCAATTGGTTGATAATTATTGTCTGGCAAACCAGCTGGAGCAGCATTTGGGTTATACCACTGCTGAGCATAAACCCCAAATAAATATAAGCCACGTACCTGTGGAAGTGGATAATTCAAAACTAAATCCAATTCTTGCAGTCCATTTGTAGTTGGATTATTATTACCGACATAGACATAACTTGGCTGGAATATCAAATTTTGCCCCCAACTACCAAGACCAAACTGTCCTTGGACCTTATACATATTACCTGGCTGTCCCGTAGTTACCATGTTATATGACCAAGCTTCAGAATATAAAGGATCTACTTGCAATGATTGCGTGTATGGAGAAACAAACGCTCCGCCATTATATGACCCGCTAGCTCCCCACATCGTATTTGCACTTAAATTCAGTTGCCACATTGTGCTATATGACCACCCCACTTGGACACCTCCGACATAGCTTTGGATGTTACCGCCGCCAATCGACTGATTAATCGCGTTACTCCCTTGAAGCCATTGTTGATCAGTACCAAATTGAGCGGCTACTTTTAATACATTCTTACTACTAGCTATTGGAAAATTAATACTACCATCACCGTAGAGTAAAGTTCCATAATTATCAAATTGATATCCCCAGATACGCGTATTGTAATTACCACTTGCATCTGTATATTGCGCACCTAATGCAACGGTTCCATTAGTGCCATTTGATGCACCATTTTTCATTTGTAACCAACTGCTATAATTTGTTTGTCCAGTAAATCCCTGTTGAGCACCAAATTGAGCGGCATTAAAACCCAGTGCGGATAAAACCCAACCGCTACCAGCATAGACATTAACCCCAACACCTTGGTATGTAGTTGGCACAGTTAACATATTTGTATACATATTTCCTGCCAGCCACGGGCTGTTGTCAAAAGCAACATAACCGATATCTGCATTTACTATATTGCTGTATTGATATTCAAGAAATCCTTCAGACAGAGTATTTGAAGTGTAGGTTGGGATATAATATGAAGAATAACGATTCGGCACGCCTGGTGTAATCGGGTTAACCACCGCATCGTTAAAGCTCCCTATCGGATCCATTATCGATAATACACCACCAATTGAGAACCCCCAGAGCTGACCAGTTTGCGCGAATACATTTGCACCGTAAGATTTTCCAGATGAGGCATACTGCCCGTCCCATTGATTATAAGTTACACCAGTAAAAACATTGTACGTACCGCCTGCGAACAGCTTTTCTGCCCAGTTTTGCTCTTTAATCTCACTTTCAGTTAATTTTGAAGTACCACCACCAGACAACATCCAACCATATGGATTTTGAAAATAGTTATATCTACCAATAAAATTTGCATTGGAGTTATTTACTACGGCAGCAGTGCTCGTAGTTGATGGGAATGTTGGCTGCACCGATGACTCACTAACGTCTGCCAGCGAACAAGTTGAAGCCACCGCTAAAGTTAAATATAATATTTTTTTCATAGAAGAACCTAGTTCACTCATTTCACCACTGCATTATATCATATTTAACACTCTACGAGGCTAATAGGTACTTAATTTGCAACATTATACAACATTAACTTACAATACTTTAGCATCACATCACAATAGACTGCACAGACTTGGATTTCTGTCTACGCTACTTACTGAACAGGAATATTATTTAATATTTTGCGCAAATAGCCATTATTAAAACCACTGTATTGATTACCCGTATTGTAAGCGCTAAGTGCTTGTTGTAATGCTAGCTGCGGATCTCTGGTATATTTTTTTGCTGCAATATAGTTTTTGGTGAGAATATCGCCACTAACTCGCAAATTTAAGCATGGATTAAAAAGTTGCTCTGGTTTGAGTTTATATTTTCTGATATTAGCAATATTAACTTGCCCTAACCCAACATCAAAATTATAGCCATGTTTATCCAAGTACTTCACCCAAGCAATTGCCTGCGATTCGCTCTTAGGTTGGTATTTCAAAATCGCACCATTTAAGCCAATTGCTAAGGGGTTACCTTTAGATTCAGTTTTTACCAGCGTTACCATTGTGATAGGTGCAACAGTTGGGCTACATTGTTTGGCTAATAGCATTAAATCAAGAGGCATGAATTATTTTGCTCCCATATTCTTTCAAAGATTAATTCAATACCAATACTTCACCAATTGCCAACTCACGAAGTCGTTGATTTGGTGCATCAAATAGCTGCCGAGTTTTTTCAATTGGTTCTCTAAGTGGCTCATCAGATAAAATAAAAGTTGCATAATGCATTGGTATCAGATGCCGCGCTCCTAAATCAAGATATGCTTGATAGGCTTCTTCTGGATTTAAGTGACTGCTTTGCATGATATAGCGCGGGGTATAAGCGCCAATCCCAATAAGAGCATAGTCAATCGCTGGGAAAAATTGTCCAATCTCTTGAAAATGCCCACCATAAGCGCTATCACCCATAAAATAAATCGTTTTCGCCTGAGACTGGATAATAAAACTGCCCCACAGACGGATATTGCGATCTTTTAGCGTACGATTTGACCAATGTTGTGCAGGCATAAAATAGAACTTAATCTCATCATCCGCGATTGGAAATTGTTGATACCAGCCAGCTTCAACTATCTGATTAGCAATTTTCCAACTCCGTAATAATTCTGCGGTTGCTAATCCGCAGTATATTTTGGCATGCGGATTCAACCCAGTCAGTTTGCACAGTGTTTTTTTGTCGAGATGATCATAATGAGCATGACTAATTAAGATATAGTCAATTGGTTGATATTCTTCAGGGCTAAATGGAATTTTGGCACGACGTTTAACTAAAGGTATTTTGCCAAAGATCGGATCGATAATGATGTTCTTACCATTTAGCGTCAATAAAAAACTGGCATGACCTAGCCAAGAGATTTTGGGGACATTATTATAAAAAAGTTGCGGGTCTTCAATCAGAGGCACATGATAAAGTGAGTAGCGGTTGAGCGTTTTTTGTGGTCGATAGCTAAATTGCCAGCGCAAAATTTGTTTCCAGTGCGGCGGAGTGCTCGCTTGATAATTTCTAAATTTACCATCTCTAATTTCATTCCCTGAATATTCAGGCTTGATAGTTGTTAATTGTGAGTTATTAAGGTACTCTGTCATCATCTGATTTCAGAGAAATAAGTTTGTAAAATTGCACAAGCTGCTAACTGATCTAATTTACCTTTTTGCGCTTTGCCATAGATTGCCTGCTCCTCTAACAGCATCGCGGCATCTGCAGAGCTAAAATCTTCCGTGATCAATGTCACTGGCAAATTAAATTTACGCTTAAGCCGCTTGGCAAAATTATTAATAGTATTAATCAGCTGAATTTTTTGTGGGTCATCACTGGCACTAGGAATTCCTACCACCAGTAGCTGCGGTTGCCATTTTTTTATAAGTTCTTCCAGTTGGTCGATTTTATTCCACATGCCTTCACCAGTAACGGTTGTTAGCGGATGAGCAATTTTTAACAGCGTATTACCTGTTCCAACTCCGATGCGGGCTTCGCCATAATCAAAACCCATCAATACCTGATTCGCAGTTGCCTCAGGCATTACCACCGCCATTAAAATCATAGTAAGCTACATTATCAATCCCAGCCAAGCTTAGGGCTAATTGGTAGCGCTTCTGTGACGTAACGGTTGCCAAAACCCGGCTTGCAGGACTATCAATTACCAACCAATTATTAAGACGAACTTCGCGCTCTAATTGAAAACTATCCCACATGCAATAACCCGCAGTGAGCATTACTGGCTTAATCACATCTTCTTGCGCCATTTGTTGAATCTTGTGTCGACTACCAGTTAAAACCCAGCCAAATTCATCATCGGTACTTTCATGTAGAACAAATCCAGTTTCAAGTTCGACTGGACCGCCAAAATATAGTGGAATTTTACCCCATTGATTTTTGTATTGGTTAAAATCTAGATTAGATAATTTACGTTTCTCATCAGGTAGGTGTTTATTAATAATTACACCAACAGCACCACTCACCGTGCTATGCTCAGTGATGTAGATTACACTTTGTCCAAATACATCATCCCTAATTGAAGGGGTTGCAATCAAACATTTGCCTTTTAAGTTATTATTTAATTCAATGTTCATCTTTAATTGTCTCTCTTAATTCTTTAGCATGCTATGCAACAGGAACAGCATCAGCCGCATGTTTAACCGCATCAATCAAACTCACGCTCACTACCGTTGAAACACCTTTTTCCTGCATTGTAACACCCACTAACTGATCAGCCATCTCCATCGCCAAACGATTATGCGAAATATAAACAAACTGGGTTTTCGAAGATAGTTCTTGTACCAAATTGCAAAAACGCTGAGTATTAGCATCATCAAGCGGAGCATCAACCTCATCCAAAAGGCAAAATGGCGCTGGATTAAGGCTAAATAGCGCAAAAATAAAACTCATTGCCGCCAGTGCTTTTTCTCCACCCGATAGGAGGTGGATGGTCGAGTTTTTCTTACCCGGTGGCTCAGCAAAAATCTGCACCCCAGCAATCAGTATATCTTTATCAGTGAGTGCCAAACGTGCATCGCCACCACCAAACAATGTCCTAAAGTATACCACAATTGCCTGATTTAACTTCTCAAAAGTAGTTTGGAGTAAGGTTCTGGTTTCACCATCAATATGCTCAATCGCATCGCGAAGAGTTGCCGTAGCGGTTTGCAAATCCTCAATCTGACTCAATAACTCCTGCTCTTTGCTCGAAGCATTCGCCAAGTCTTCAATCGCTTTTAGATTTACCAAGCCTAATGCTGCAATCTGCTGTTCCAATTCGCGACAAGCCGAACTCAATGCACTCAAACTTTGCTGGTTTTGTTGCAACATCTCTTCCAACTCGGGAATGGTTAGCTCTAGTTTTGCCAAATTTTCCTGATAGGTTGAGAGTAAAATCTGCTGTTCTTGTTGCTTAAATTTAGTCTGGTTAATTTTTTCCAGATTGCGCTGATAATTACTATTTAGGGACGACGCCTGATTTTTCAAGCCTATGATTTTATTCGATAATTGATCTAGTCCCTGCTGAGTTTCCTGCATTTGAGCGGCAATTTCAGCAATCTGTTGCTGCAGCTGCATGATTTCTTGCGCCTGATCATTACTATTAAAACTTTGTCGCTCTTGACTCAATTCAGCTAATTTTTGCGCAGCAGCTGCCAAATAAAGCTTTTTCTCTTCACTCAAATTTTGTGCATTGAGCTTTTGTTGTTGGAGTAACTGATTGTCAATAATATAACGATTGATTTTATTGTCCAAATCTTGCAATTTATTTTTCGCTAATTGCAAGGCTGTTTCATGCTCCAAACGTTCCATTTCAATATCTTGAGCCGCCAAATCTAGCTCTTCATGCGCCAGATGTTTATCTTCCAGCTGTAGCTCTAGTTCTTCAATCTCCAGATCTAAATGACTGATTTCATGGGTGAGTAATTCTGATTCTTGTGCTACTCGTTCCTGATGGCGTTTGTTTTGCACATAAATTTGTTCTTGCTTGGTAAATTCCAGCTGCAAATCATGTTTCTTTACCAATAAACGCTTATGTTTGGCATCCAGACTGATAATGTCATTGTGTAGTTGTTGCTGAAGCTGTTGCTGTGATGCAAGCTTTGTTTGCAATTCATCGGAAATATCACTTAAGCATTGCTGTTCCAACTCTTCTTGTTGTAACTGCTGCTGATATTGAAGTAAGCTATGCCCATCACTATTGGCGTGATAACGAATAAAATCACGGCTTGCCAAATGCCCGTCTCGGGTAATGCCATATTGCCCCGGCGCAAGTTGCTTATGCTGCTCGACATTATCCAATAAATAGTAGTTGTTTAGATACCCATAAACACCCTGTAAATTTTCATCGCGGAGTTTAAGGCGTTCACTTAGGCTGCCAGCTTGAACTGTGACAGCTTGTGTGTTAGAGAGCCAAATATTCAAAGCCTGTTTGGGTGTGGTATTTAATTCGCTCAAATCAGCCAACACTTTGGACTGCAATAAATTCCCCAGCGCCACTTCTAGGACTCGTTCATAACCAGCTTCAACTTCTAGCGCTTGCCACAGTTCGCCGACTACTTTAGTAAATAGCGTATCACTATTATCGGCATCATTTTTGTTGATAAGTAAGTCATTTAAAGTCGCAATTTTGGCATTACTTCCCGCCAATAACTGCTGCTGTTGATTAAGTTCGCGCTGTAGGTTTTCAACTTGTTGTTTATATTGTTCTGATTGCTGATTTTTCTGTTCAAGCGAGCTTTCATTAGTCAGCAAATCTTCGGCAACTAGCTCAATCTCTTCTTTGATAAAGTGATAATTTTGATCAAAATCAAGGGTATTTCCCTCTTCCAGCAAGCGTGCCAGACGAGTACTCAGATTAGTTTTTTGCTGTTGCTTATGGCGTAAATTATTTTGTAATAAATCCAGCTCGTGCTTGAGCTTAGCGCTGCCACTCTGCCGATTGCTTACTTGCTCAGCGATTTGGTTGTATTTTTCTTGCTGAGTTTCAACAAGTTGTTGCTGCTCTTCTCGACACAAAGTTTGTTCACTGATTTCAAACTGATTATCGGCGATTTTCTCCGCAATATTTTCACTTTGAATGGCTAATTCTTCAATCTCTTGCTTAATTTCCTGCTCTTTAGCCGCCAAATCCGTTGATTCATTCTCAAAACGTTTGAGTAAATCACTATAATGTTTGTAACGCTCTTCTACTCGCGCCAAAGCAGTCCGCAGCTCATTAAACTGTTGCATCAAATCTTGTAAGCGCTGCTCTTGAATAGCTTTTTTGTCTTGTTCCACAGTTAGATTTTGGTTAACTTCTTCCAGTTGATAACCCAAAACCCGTAGTTCATCTTCACAATGCTGGATAAATTGATTAGCTTCCGCCAAAATCTTATTCGCATCATGAACCTTAATCGCCATCACCAGCGTTTGTTTGGTGTTTAGTTCTTGATTAAGCTGCTGATGTAGCTCGGCTACTTGTGCTTGCTCTTTGAGCGTTGATAATTGCTTGATAATTTCGCTATGGATATCTTCCAGCCGCTGCAAGTTTTCGGCAGTATCACTTAGTCGTTGCAGAGTTTCTTTGCGCTTTTCACGATATTTGGAAACGCCAGCAGCTTCTTCGATATACAAACGCATATCTTCCGGTTTAGATTCGATAATTCGGCTAATCATGCCCTGCTCAATTACCGCATAGCCTTTGGTACCAACTCCAGTACCCAAAAATAGCTCGTTGATATCCTTACGCCGCACTTGCTGATTATTAATATAGTAATTAGATTCGCCCTGCCGTGAAATCAGGCGTTTGATAGAAATTTCATCGTAAGTATTCCATAAACCATACAATGATTTGGCGCTATTATCAAAAATAAGTTCAACCGTTGCCCGTGATACCGCTTTACGTTTAATTGAGCCATTAAAAATTACATCCAGCATAGAATCTCCACGCAATTGTTTCGCAGATGATTCGCCTAAGACCCAACGCACCGCATCAATCACATTCGATTTGCCGCAACCATTCGGTCCGACAATCCCAACTAATTGACCGTGTACTTCAATAGCGGTGCTATCAACAAAGGACTTAAACCCAGATAATTTAATTTGCTGTAACTTCATTCAACCATAACTTTTATTAAAACAGTCCGTTATTATAGCAAATTGAAGCTTGCGGCTGGGATATCAAAAGTTTTAGCCATGCTGTGCATTATCACTTATATATCATTAAAATCTACTTCTTCTTCTGCAATGTTGAAAATATTAATTCTCGTATCTACATCTATTCTATTAACTAGCCAACCTCTAAGTTGAGCATTTTTAATAAATTCATCTATTCTATTAACTCCATTTATTTCTTTTAGTGTTATTACAATCCCAAACTTAAGACCTTCTCCGAATCCCTCTTCAAGTCGTTCTTTGGTTTTAAGGCTTAAGCCCCATAAAGGGTTATTATAAACTTTCAACTCTCTATTTTTTCCAGTAAAAGTATCTCGTATATGTTTTACATTATCCCATTTTCGAAAAAAACTACGAGCATCTTCTTCCCATATGTGCTGATTATACTCCTCTGTTTGATAATTTTTATTGATTGACTTAATAGTATTCTTATTATCTAATCGACCAAATTTTATATCAAGTTCTGTATTGGTATAGTCCACACCTTGATTTCGTGAACAAGCCGGAAAATAACAAAGTGTAGCTTTGGCGATAAAAGGGTGTTTTTCTTTTGCCACGGGAACTGGTATATTATAATTATACGCATCGTATTTTTCAGAAATACCTTGTATGATAAATTGTATTTCATCATCCTGACTATACGCAATATCCTTTACATGTATAGGAACAACACCATGACCAATAAATGTTGGATCGCTTTGTTGTTTATCCCATGTGGTTGCAGAATGAACAAGTAGTGCCTTCGCAATTTCTCTACTCAATCCTAATACATCTATTAAATATGATAATTTCCTAGCAATCCAAGGAGCCGCAAATGAAGTTCCTTGAACAAATGCTTCTCCTGTTGGAGTACAAACCCTCATAGGATTTGTTGTATCACCACCATAATAACTAATATCAGGTTTGATAAAAAACGATAAGACAGGTCCTTTTCTGCTATATTTTGATGGCTGTTTATTCATATCTACAGAATTGACCACAATAGAATTAATTGAATCAGCTGGAGTTCCAATTGCTCTAGGTTGAGTTTCCCCCGTAGATAAATTTGTTCCAGCTATTACAAAAATGACATCATTTTCAAACTGTATTTTGTCTAAAATGGCAGCTTCGGGTGATATAAAATTAGGATTAATATCAAGTTTTGAACCCAAAGATAGATTCCAAACTTTAATATCTCTATTTCTAGCGACTATTTCACTAATATTTCTAAGAATTGTAAATGAGTTAAAACTGCTACCGCTTGCGACTCCAAAGTGTCTTACTTTAAATCTGCCGCATCCATCATCTAGATGAGGATTAAATGTCGGTCCATCTACAATGATTGATGTTACAGCAGTACCATGTCTATAATCATCTGAATCAGTTGATATATCACTAGATAACATATTGGTATATTCTACCCATTCTGAAAAATATACACTTTCATCAAAAAGGGTATCAATAACACCAATAGTCGGCTCATTTTTAGGAGAGTTTATTTTAATCATACCATCATCAATAAACTCAAAATGATCTTTAGTTATTTCAGATAAATCACTAACTGCCATAGATATTAAAAATGGTGCTTTTGTTTTTAAAATTTCTAATTCATCAGGTCGTAATAAAATAGTTGTTTCATCCATTATACGGCTAGACAAAATATTTATTCCTATTTTCTCTAAGAGTTGGATTGTTCTTACATCTGTTTTATATATAGTAATAATTGCATCATGTTCAAACACGGCATCTTCAATAGATACATCAAATTTTTCAACATAGTATGCATCTACTATAATTTTAAGAAAATTTGATTTTGCAATTGTTTGAAAATTATATGGAATCTCTTTTTTATTTATTTTATCAATAATATCATGGTCAATTTCTCCATTAAACTGTTGATTTAAAATATTTATACAATGAGTTAACTGTTTTATAGAATCTGTTAAAATATTCAAAGACACATAATGCGTGATGACATGTTTTGGGGATGTGTCAAATGAAAACTTGGCACCTACTATAGATTTATTAGGAGGGTTGCTTGTACCTTTTCCTAAAAGAGCTTGTAATCTATTACTTTTAGCTGCAATTTTAATATAATGAACTGTAATAAGTGCACCTGGTAATAAGTTTTGATCTTGCCAATCCTTTTGTAAATCAATTAAGTTTTTTAATAATCCTTGTAGTTTTGATATATTTACAGATTGACCTGCTGGTAAATTAGTTGGTCCAAATGTATCTGTTGATCTAGATGCTTGTTCAAACCTTCCTTTTAATTGTAGTAAATTATTCAATGTGACCTACTCCTTTAACTCACGAGATACTTGACTCTTGGAGATTCCTGTCAGAATTTCAATTTCTCTTACAGTAAAGCCATTACTTTGCATGTGTTTTAAATCCAAATTTTCATTGTTTTTACTAACATTGATATAGAGTTTTTTTAAATAATCGAACTCGTTACTTGGATCACTAAATGCTATGGATGTTCTTATAAGATTTTTAAGTTCACCTGGATACGGGATGACATCCATACGTTCAAGGATTTTCTTAAACAAGCGCATATTTCTTCCGGCAAATTTAAACTTCTGTAACATATCGTTTAAAATAGCTTCACCAATTTCAATGAGGTCTTGTTTTGTATAATTACTAAAATCAATAACAGCATCGAATCGTCTTGATAAAGCCTTATCAAATGCTTTGTATAAGTTGGTAGTTGCTATTAATACAATATTATTATTTAGACTATCAAGTCCTTTT
Source organism: Neisseriales bacterium (assembly GCA_008017145.1). The sequence continues at coordinate 15,432 of SSGY01000224.1, read as the reverse complement.
AAAACAGAAGAAGTTGCTCTGCCCATCTCTCGTAAATCATTTGAATTAATCCTATCAATTGCAATAGCATCTATTTCATCAAACAAAATAACAACTTTATTTGGATTGGTCACAGAGGAAATTTCACTAAAAAGTAATGATATATTTTTTGAAGTTTGACCTAGTTTACTATCAATAACTGAATCAAAATCTACAATAAATAATTCCCGTTCAAGGATTCTTGCAATTTGTTTCACTGATTCAGTTTTTCCAGTCCCAGGAGGTCCTTCAAATAGAAATTTATTAATACCAGCATTATGCCCAATAGCATTTATTATGCCCAGGATATTGTCTTTGATTGAGTTTGGAAGAGGTAATGGATTACTTGATGTTTCCATTCTTTTGACAAATATATTTTCACTTGCATCAATTTGTGGAGAAAAAGTATTTGCATCTGATAATAAAGCCATAATGTATTCAGAAAGTTGGTAATCATTACTTTTATCGAAGTATCGCGCTATTTCATACGCTTCATTTCGAAAAGCAGAATCATTTTTTTCTGCATGATATTTTATTAAATTTAGTACATTTCTTTTTTTCATCCTTAGCTCTTTTCTCTGTATAATTCAAAGTAACAAAATTTATTAATATATTCATCTTACTTCAGTTCTGGTCATGCCACATAAACACATGATGGTCATCTTAACCATCCTTTAATTCTCTAAACTCTAAATGAAATTATTTATTTAAATTTTCATAATGCATTATAGCACACTAGGGACAAAAAAACAAAATTTGGGACACAAATGCAATCTTGAATAGAAATTTCTGCTAATTATGTCAAACTATAAAGCTCCCGCTTGTCAAGACATACTCCTACAATATTATTAATAACTGATGTTACGCATTAAGCTGCGTAACATCAGTTATTAATAAAACGTTAGAATTAACATCAAAACGTTGCTCAGCAAAAATATGCCAACCTATATCGCAAAATGAAAGAAACTATCAAAAAGCATGTATACACCAAGTATAAATGCAATTATGGCAAAAATTCGTTGGGAAATGTGGCTACTTATTTTTTGTGAAATCATGCTACCAAAAATCATGCCTAGAATACTACCAAACATGAAAATACTAACTAATTTAAAATCCACAGTTATTTCGTGTATTTTATTCATAATTGAAACCAATGAAATCAACGTGATTATGAACAATGATGTAGCTGCTGCTGGTTTATTGTCCATGCGATTAAGTATCACCAATGCAGGAACTATCATAAAACCTCCACCAACGCCAAAAAAACCAGTTAGTAGTCCAGTAAACAGCGCAACTGGCAGTATTTGCCAAATATTATTATCTGAATACTTACGTGCTTGGTTTAAATCAGAAGCTTTAGCTTTAAAAAAACTTTTACGCAGCATAAGAAAAGATACAAGTAGCATCAATATAGCAAAACTACCAATTAAAACCGTCTCACTAATTCGCCCAGCTAAATATGCTCCAATCGGTGAAGCTAATCCACCGAATATAGCAAATATAATTCCTTTTTTCCAATCTACTTCTTTACGTTTCAAATACGTACCGAGCATTGCGCTTCCACCAACGACAAATAGTGACAGTGTAGTTGCTACTTGCATTGGCATATGCAAACCATATACCAATGCAGGAACTGAAACAATAGCTCCACCACCACCTGTAATACCAAGCAATAACCCAGAAAATAAGCCTAAGATAGTAATTAGCATGATTTATTCCAGTTCAAAGCTAAATTAATATCTTGAATCATAATGATCCGCAAGCAAGGTTGGCAGGAACTGCAATATCCATCAGTTTAGGATTTGGTAGATTCAGATTATCCATAATATGTTTAAATTCTTCCACTGTTTTACCAGCTAATCTTGGGTTAAAATGCTTTTCCTCCCAGATGCTAGTACAAGTATTACCATTATAGTCATGCCCAGGGTAAACAATAGTTGCGTCAGGGAGCGTAAATATTTTATTAACAATGCTATTGTATTGATCAACCGGATTTCCAGCTTGAAAATCAGTTCTACCTGTGCCTCTTACAAATAGCGTGTCACCTGTGAACACCATGCCATCAGTATAAAGACAAAAAGAGTCCTGAGTATGTCCAGGGGTTTCCAATACAGTAAATTCTATAGCGCCAACGTGTATTTTCTCACCATCGCAGACAGTTTTACTTACACATGTAGCACCTGTTGCCTCACCAAGCAACGTTATGCAGTTAGTTAACTCGCGTAATTTACCAGCAGCAGTAATATGATCAGCATGAACATGCGTATCAAAAACATACTTTAGCTTCAAATTCAGTTCTTTTAATAATCTCATGTACTGTTCAATTTTAGTATCTACGGGGTCAATAATGATCGCTTCACTATTGATTCCATCGGCAACAAGATATGTAAAAGTAAAAGTTTGTGCATCAAATAATTGGCGGATTAACATGATTCTATTCCTAAAAAAGATTAAGCTTCGTTCATGTAGCTATTTTAGTTTATTCTAATATACATGTCAAGCATTATTTTAGATTTATCTAAAATAATGTACTTAAAGGTAAATTATTGGCTAGAATTCTTAGGTAAAAGCTTTGTGATAATTTGCCACATGTAGAAAGGAAGAAGGATAAGTAACAACGAATTAACTAGCAGCGGCTAATTCCGTACTCTGTGAAAGGTACTGTTTAATTTGAGTATTATATAAACTTTAGCCAGACAATGGGTATGTTGATAAATTTTTAGATTAATTGGAAGCCCGCTAATTTAACTAAGCATACATATCATTGGCTTGATGTAATTACCTTATATGCCATAGCACAAAAGACGATCCCAGTTAACTTATTCAGCCATTTGGTAAAACGTAAATTGCCCAGCATCCGCTGTTTGAAATGATAAAATAATAACGCGTAGCAGATATTGACTGTCGTTGCAGAAATTAGAAAGCACATCCCAAGCAGCAACATTTGCAATCCTACATGCCCTCTAGTCTGATCAACAAATTGTGGCAAGAATGTAATAAAGAAAATTCCGACCTTGGGATTTAATAGATTGGTTAAAACACCACTGTAATACGAACTCGCTCCACGCGCCTGATTTGCCTGCAAATGTAATTCTTGCTTAGAAAAAAATGCATTCCACGCTAAATATAACAAGTAGAACACACCTACGTATTTGATAAAGTTAAACGCAACTACTGATTTTTGTAAAATCAGGGTTAATCCAGCGACTGACAACACGACATAAATAGCTATTCCTGTTGCAACGCCCAACGTGGCTAAAAGTCCATTTCTTTTGTGAATCAGGCTTTGACTACCAACAAACATTACATCGCAGCCTGGAGTGAGGTTCAACACTACGGTTGCCAGCATAAAAACGATAAATTGATGATAATCTATAAACATGGTGACTTCCCCTTATCTTCTTGGTAATTACATAAAAATTGATGTGATTACAGATTTATCAGTAATCTGATCTAAGCTTTTATATGTTATTGCGACCCAGATTCTATATGTCACATCCATCATAAAATGTTTGCAAATAATTGCCCAACTCCTCAATTATACCGTCATCCGTAAATGGATTTAATAATACCATTCTAAGCCAAATTTGACCATTAAACCGAGGAAGCGAAACAAATATTCCATGTTTTAAGAGGTATTCCTGTACAGCTATATTTAGCTGCTCTTGCTGGTCTGCATCCTCTACTTTAATCCTAAAACATATTACATTCGTTTCCGGCTCGGTTATCAGCTCAATAAATGAAAGCTTTGCTACCAAATTAGTAAATTTATGACTAAGATTGTAGCCATGGTTGATTAGTTGTTGATAACCATCTTTACCGATGCTCAATAATGACAACCAGAGTTTCAGTACCTCCGCATTACGACTACCCTGGATAGTTATTTCACCCAGATTAATAAAATCAGTTTGCTCTTTCATATAAGGTGCAGAGACCCTAAAATTATCCACCATTGCCGGATAATTCTTAAACAAGAGCATTGAGCAGGTTTTAGCTACATAGAGCCATTTTTGCGGGTTAAACGAGATTGAATCCGCGAGTTCAATTCCATTTAAGCGATGCTTATGCTCTGGTGAGAAAACCAAAGCACCACCGTAAATTGCATCAACATGCAGCCAGATTTTATTTCTCTCTGCGATTGCAGCTATTTCTGGCAATGGATCAATACTTCCAGTTACCGTTGTGCCCGCAGTTGCCACAATTGCAATTGGTAGATGAGCCTGAGCTAGGTGAAATTTGATTTTATCCTGCAAGTCTTGCGAGCACATTTGGTATTTATGGTTACATTTGATTTTTATAACGTTATTAATCCCAACGCCCATAATCATTGCTGATTTAACTACTGAAGCATGGGAAGCTTCTGACGTAAAAATAACTGGAATTTTGGTATTGGAACATAAGCCCGTATCTTTGACATTTAAAGATTGATTTCTTGCCACGACCAAAGCCTGTAAATTCGCCAAACTCCCACCACTAACAATAACACCACCGGAAGTCTCTGGACTTAGTCCAAATAGCTGAGTAAATTGTTGAATAAGATAATGCTCAAGCTGGGTTAAATATGGTGACATTTCCAGACTTAGCATATTATTGTTAATCGCACTGGCAATCATTTCACCCAAAATAGAATATAGCGTTGGAATACTATCCATATGCCCAAGATATCTGCTATTCGCAGGATTCATACTATTTTGATAGAGTTTACTCAATTTGCTTTGGATAGCTAAAGAATCCAACCCATGACTGGGGATATCAAATTCTGCTGACGGTGACTTGCTAAATATTGGCAGTGGTGCAGAGTTGTTGGCATCAGACAGATAACCCAACATTTGTGCAATAAATAACGCTATCGTTTCTTCAATTATAGACAGGTTGCTTTTATCCGGAGCAATAAATAGGTTTTTAACTTGATCATCAATCTTCATTGGCTTTATCCCATGAGTAGCCGCTAAACAATCAGTTGCAGCACTACCCATTATTAAATTTAATCATATATCTCAAATACATACAGCGATTATGACTTAAACAGCAACGCAAAAATTATTCGGATTAATTTAGATACCGGGATCTTAGTGCAAATATTAGCTGCAGCATAACTCTTGCGAGTAGACATTCTCTGCCAATAGTCACTGAGATTTTTGCGCTCAGCAATCAGATGATCAAATTTAATCATCACTAATCGAGCTAAAAATATCGTCCAGACCACATCCGCCAGACTATATTGCGCACTTGCTGCATATTGATGCTGAGCTAATTGCTCCTCTAGCATGTCGCACAAACCAATCGCGCGCTGCTGCATTTGGGTATAGTTATTATCTTCAGATAAGATCAGGCGCTTGCGCTCTTCTTCCAGAGCCAGTTTTTTAGTATAAGCCTCTGTCAATTCTGGATGGGATTTCATCATGAGCAAACAACGCCGCGAAGCCCGAGCTAAACCACGCCCCAATGCAATCCGCGCAATCGGTGATTTACGTAAAGCATTCCCCATCGTCAGATCTTCGATGGAAAAGGCATAATGTAGTTCTAATGACTTTTCAATTGCCTCAGCATCTGCAGCCGGAAATAGATCCACTCCACCAAAATGCTGATTAACAAAATGCAAAATCAGGCGGCTATCGGCAATAATATTTCCATCACAATCTAAAACTGGTACTGTCATATTCGGTTGCATTGCCACATACTCAGGGGCAAATTGTTCCATTTTGATATGGATATCCACATCATGCAAATCATATGTAACTTGCTTTTCAGCCAAACATAAGCGTGCAATCATGCTGTAGTAGGATGAATAATTACTATATAAAATCGTAGCCATCAGTTATACCTTATAAGATAATTATTGAACTCCAGCCTGTTTTAGTATCCAATCAGGAACTTGGGCAGCCGATGAAGTTGGAATATTGTTAATCATCGACAAATCAACTGGATATGGCGGGATATAGCTTTCATTCTTACATAACTCCGGACCAAAAAAATTAGTCGGATTAAGAAAATAATTGCTGGTATAGCGAATATGCCCCACTGGTAAACATCCGCCCATGTCTGAACCATAAGAGACTTTTAGATAATCTGACATGCAAAGTGGATAAATAGCAGAACCATATGGCGTTAAAGTATCAGGAATAAAACACGGACCAAAATCCATGAAACCAACGGGATCATTTAATGATACATTTTGATTAAGCGTAACATATTCCGTTCCACCATCAGTATAATAGATATTACTTCCAGCATTAGGACGCTTATTTTCAGCAACATTTAACTGAATCAACAAACCATTGCTATAACCAGCGCCTTGAGACCCATTTGTGTAGATAGCTCCACCATCCCATAATTGCTCAAGAAAATTACTAAAGTAATTACTACTGATTTCATTATTGCTGGCAATGGTTGGCGTGCTATAGCTGCCCCACTCATTTGGCGTAGCATGTGGCAATCCAGGGAAACCACTTTGATCAAAAAGTCCCCATCCCCAACCAATAGCAATAGAACTCCACGGGGTATGACTTATTGAATTATGAGTAATCTTAGTCCCAGTAGTAAACCCAACATAAATTGCAGCAGTATCATAATAATCACGCCCAGTGTATGAGATAGTATTATTCTTCACTAAATTATTACTGGTTTGACTAGCAGAATCAGGGCGCATATCAGTTGGAGAGACGCCACCTATTTGGATTGCCGCAGATGAAATATCAGTAAATGTATTATTAATAATCTGGTTATTTTGACTTCCAGTACCCAGCGCAAGAGCAACCCCACCTAAATGAGTAAAAATATTGCCTGAGAACGTAATATTGTTGGCATAACTTAGACTAATATTTCCAGGCGTGGAATAAACTACTTGCTGGTGTCCAATCGTATTTGACTCGTAATTACTACCAAGCAAAAAATTACCGCTTTGATCTGCGACATAACCATTACTTGAATTCGGTCCCAACCAAGTAGCATAAGCAAAAGTTAGATTTTTAAAGCTAATATTGCGAACTGGATTACCAGCGCTACCACTTAAAACCACCAGTGATTCAATTACAGGCAATACTGCGTTAACTGGCGCAGCAGATGCTGGATTAATATAAGAAATTTGCTTCTCTGGGCTTAAATACCACATATTAGGTGCAGTTAAAAACTCTGGAGCATTTTCTAGCCAGCTAAGTAGCTGAAAATTCCACGGTACGGGATAAGTATTTGCATTATTCCAGCACGGATTTTTCATAATCAAAGTATTACCAGCCAAACTATCAACTGGACAACGCATCATTTTCCATTGAGTTACTGTTACCGCTTCAACCAGTTCTGGATGAGTTAAAGGTTGCGGTAAGAACTGATCATAACCTAGAGAAGTTCGAATATAATCGGCATTAATACTTTCACCATAATTAGAACGGGCACGAATCGCACGAATTCCATTAACATAAAATTGGCGTGGCATTATCCCACTAGGTAAATCTGGAACTGCAGCAGTACAGGTATTGCTACTACAGTTAAATCCAGTTATGTTTAAGCCACCAGAAATAACCACTGATTCACTAGTATTTGGAACTTTTTGATAAACAACTTGTGCTTTGGCAGATCCTGAATCCAGATTAGTAAATGCCAATGGTTGAGTCAATGTATACACACCACCAAAAATATTTACATTTATGCCACAAATCCCGCGTTGAGGATTGTTCCGAACCGCAAGTTGGGCTCTTTCAATAGTCTTAAATGGATTAGCTTGAGTACCACTTTCTGATTGGTCATTGCCCTGTGGAGAGACCCAATAATCCACAGAACAAGTAGGTGCATTATTCGAAGAGCCTTGAACTGTACCAGATGTACATCCAATGACAAGCGATGTTATCCCCAAATTTAGTATCACTAGGAATTTTCTATAACTCATCAAAGCCCCCTGTATAAGACACACTTTTAAACTCTTTATTGAGTATCAGTACATTTTAGCATATTTTTTTAGAGTTTATATGACAAGCAATACATTTAAAAGTGATTACAAAATGTTGTAACTAAGCACTGGGCTAAAGTATGCTAAAATCGGCGCACCACCTTTTATTCAAAATTTGTAACTACTCACTCATAAACTGCCACAATATGCTGTAAGAGCTAGGAACAAGGCGACGTAGTGTACACGAGAAGTACATGAGGAGCTTTGTGACGACGCTATTACTGCATAGGGTGAGCAGTTACTAAAAATTAAAAGAAAGTTTTGATGATGTTTGACATGATCGCTCATCTTCTGAGCATTAATACAGTTTTATACCATTTTAATCTAGGTGTTGGCTATAGCCTCTCTTATATTGAAGCGGTTGGAACAATTTTTGGTTTATTGTGTATCTGGTATGCCAGCAAAGAAAAATTTTTTAATTTCTATTTTGGGCTAATTAACGTCACCTTATTTGCTATAATCTTCTACCAAATTCAACTTTATGCTAATTTACTCTTACAAATCTTTTTCTTCGTCATGAATCTCTATGGATTATATGCTTGGGGTAAATCGACATCCAGCGATGACGGGCTAAAAATTCGTTGGTTAAGTAAGCCTCAATTAATCTTGACAATAATAGCTTCATTAATTGCAATTGGCATTTTAGCGAACTTCATTAATCTCTTCTTTAATACATTAACGCTAATTGCTGTTAAATTAATGCAACTAGTTATACCATCTATTGCAATGCCAGCTCTCCAACCTGACCCTTACCCGCTAATGGATGCTGCAGTTACGATACTGTCAATTGTTGCTATGGTGCAAATGACGCGTAAACTAGTTGAAAATTGGATTGTATGGGTTATAATTGATTTGATTAGTATTGTGCTTTACGCAAAGCAAGGTGTTTATTTTATGGCACTAGAGTACGTATTATTAACCGCGATTGCGCTCAATGGAACCATAGAATGGATTAAAGCGGCACGTAAAAATAATGAAGGTTAAGCGCTATAAAACAGCCGCATATAAATTGTGATGGACAAGATATACAATCACGTGTCATTGTCTGTGGCGATCCCACTCGTGTTGCCAGAATCGCCAACCTAACAACCTATTAGCCAAGCTCAAAAGATGTAATGCCATAAGTGCGAGACATAGAAATATCGCCAATTGGCTGAGTATACATCCGCGCGGTCTCAAAAATAGAGTCCATTTTAAAATGATCTACTAACTCTTTAGCTTTTAGATTGGATTCTGGAATATCTAAAAATATACTTTGATTTTGCGCAACACTACTGCATAAGCCCTGAAAAAGCGCCATCGCCACTTCTTGCTTGTCAGCAAAAAGCGGACCTATTTTATACCCATTAGAGCATTTACGAATTACGCCATAACCTTGTATCTCATTATTCACCAGATAAGCAAGAGACTTCGCATGTGGCGCCAGTAACCAAGCCGTTAAAAATTTATCACGTTTCGCTGGAAAAAAATCTGCATCATAAGTCAAAACTATTTGTAAATTAAGCAAATCTACCATTTTAAGATTGGTATCATTATAATTGCGAATAGCATTTTTGGTTAATGAATAGCGAATATTACGCTGTTCCAGTTTAAAACCTGATTTTACATAATTAGCTTGCTGCTCCACTACCCCATCCAGTCCACGTGCTGCGCCTGCAGAATAATTTAGAGCATGCTGCCAAATTTTGTACCCCAAACCTAAGCCACGAAATTCAGGCTTCACGATATACAAACCAAGAAAACTAAACTCAGAACTATATCTAACATTGGAAATAGCTGCCACAGGAGCGCCATTTAAATATCCGATAAAAAAGCCACTAGGGTCAGCTTTCTGGAAAGTTGAAGCATCATCCAGACCAGGATTCCACCCTTCAATTCTCGCCCATTCAAGCATAATACGAATTTCATCTAAATCCGCTGTTTTGATTTGATACTCCATGACTATCACTTTCAATTTATCATTAATACGACTGTTTTGGCTATTTTCTAAAATCTATAACAATTAAGCGTGTACCATACCTATACTGAATATTACCATACGCAGAATTTATATATTACTCCATCTTAATTCTTCATACTTACTCAAGACTAATCGTGGTTTTCATTACAAAATAAAAACCCATATCAACCAACCTAAAGCTTATCCAGTATAATAACGTATTAACTTCACTTTTCATGCCAAGTGGAACAAAAGAGTATACTTAAATTTTAAATATAGAGGGAATTAAATTGAAACGAGGGAGATCTCTACATAAATTATTTATATTACTCTGCTTAGCTATTATTGGCATCCATAATACTTTTGCCTCAGATACTAACCCAAAGCCATCAACATCAGTACCAAAACTAATCCATGTCGGTGTAATTATGGACATGCCTTTTGCACAAAATATTGACGGTCATTATTCAGGGATTGCGGTTGATATTTGGGAAAGAATTGCTAAAATAAACCATTGGCAATTTGTTTACACTCCGTTAAGTAGCAACCATATGGAAAGCATTATTGATACACTAGCCAACTCAAATAATCTCGATGTAGTTATCGGTCCAATTTCGGTTTCTGCGGCACGACTGGAAAAAGTTGACTTCTCACGTCCATTTTATCTAAGTTCAATTGGTGTTATTAGCAAACGTAATGAACTTGGAATACTAGACATAGCACATATGCTTCTTAGCAAAAACTTACTCCACATCATAATAATCTTGATCTTATCTTTTGCCGCTTATCTAACCTTACTCTGGCTTTTTGAGCGAAATAAAGCTCGTGAAGGAGTAGCTGCCAATAATCAATACCCCAGTTTAACTCAGCGCATCTGGCTGCATCTTTTTCAAAAAAAAGTAGATTATATGCCAATAACCACGCAAGGTAGAATTATCGGAATATTCTGGGTAATTATTGCTGCAGCAATTTTTACTGCGATTAATGCTAATTTTACGTCAGCACTAACTATTGCCCGTTATAAAAGTAGTCAAACTACCTCAACCCTAGCTGGTTTACAAGCTGCCAAAGTAGCTGGAGTTAAAGGACAATTTAATATTGAAGTTGCCGAGAAAAATGGAATAATGGTAACAAAAGTAAAAGACATTGAAGAAGCAATTAAATTATTAGATGCTGGAAAAGTAAATGGTATCGTTAGCGACACTCCTGTTGCTGTAGAATATTTACGTCACCATAATCTTCCAAATTTAATGCTCAGCCCAGTAATATTAGAAAATGACGAATTAGCTTTTGCAGTAAAGAGCAATAGCCCACTTCGTCACGCAATTGACTTAGGAATTAGCACATTTCAAGATGATGATAGCATAGAACCATTATGTAAACGTTATATTGGTGAAGAAGCCCACCATTGTGACATTTAATTGCACTTAAACTGGATTATATAGCTCAATAAATTCAGCGTTATAACCTATGCTGCTTAAGTAATTAGCAAGCGCCATAATCCCATAACGCTCAGTTACATAGTGACCACCTGCCAGATATAGAACATCGTTTTCTTCAGCTATTGATTTCATTGGTTCGCTAACCTCGCCGCTAATAAAACAATCCACTCCTAAATTAATTGCTTGATCAAATAAGCTATTTGCACCACCAGTACACCATGCAATTTTTTTGATTTGTTTTTGGGGATTGCCGAGTAATAGTGGTTGATGACCAGTTTCACGTGTATAATGCTCAGCAAATTCACTACCGCTTAATACTTTAGTCAATTCGCCATACCAAATTAGATCTAATTGATATTGTGTATCAAATGCTTGTCCATGTACGTTTAACCCCAATACACGAGCTAGTTGTGCATTATTACCTAACTCAGCATGACAATCAAGCGGTAAATGGTAAGCAATTAGATTAATATTATTTTTAATCAGCTTGGCAATACGCTGATATTTTACACCAACTATCTGGTATTGATCCTTATTCCAAAATATGCCATGATGAACAATTATAGCATCAGCATTTTGCGCTATAGCATGATCAATGAGCTCTTGGCTAATCGAAACACCACAGACAATTTTATTTATTTCAGAAGTGCCTTCTATTTGTAACCCATTTGGACAATAATCTTTAAACCTATCAGCTTGAAATAAAGTATTCAGTTGTTTAATTAACTCATCACGTTGCATAAGTAATCTCCAATAAAAAAATCCCACCAAAGTGGGATTATAGCCTATCCAATATACTCAAAAAGTATTTGATTATAGTTGTTCAGCGTGGCTAGCTAAATATTCAGCAACACCTGAAGTAGATGCTTTCATACCTGCTTTACCTTTATTCCAACCAGCTGGACAAACTTCGCCATGCTCTTCAGTAAATTGTAATGCATCAACCATACGTAACATTTCATCAATATTACGTCCTAATGGTAAATCATTAACAACCATATGGCGAACTACACCGTTTTTGTCAATTAAGAATGAACCACGGTAAGCAACACCACCAGCAGCTTCAACACCAAAACTTTGGCAAATTTCGTGTTTGATATCCGCAACTAATGGATAACCAACTTGACCAATACCACCTTGATTAACTGGTGTATTGCGCCATGCTGCATGAGTAAAGTGTGAATCAATAGAAACACCAATCACTTCAACATTTTTTGCTTTAAAATCAGCCAAACGGTGATCAAATGCGATTAATTCTGAAGGACAAACAAAAGTAAAATCTAAAGGATAGAAAAACACTACCGCATATTTACCTTTAGTTGCTTCTTTAAAATTAAAGTTATCAACGATTTCGCCAGAACCCAATACTGCGGCAGCAGTGAAATCAGGCGCTTCTTGACCAACTAATACTTGAGGGTAAAAATAATTTGTATCACAACAACTCATAACATGCTCCTAAATAATTTAGTAAAAAACTCGGACATTATTTTAACATCAAACCAAACCAGTAATTTGGAATAATTTTACAAGATGGTTAAATTTATTTTGAGACTATAAAACCTATATAAGGCTAGTGTATTCTAATTTCAAGAGACAATCTTTGCTGCACTGCACAAAATAATTATAAAAAAATATTGCATAATCTTTGGGTATGGTGTAGAATAACGCCAAATGTATTGTCATTTATATTATACAAATAACGATACTTTACATATAAATTATTGTACTTTTAAGGAAAACTTACATGAAAAAATTATTAGCTGTTCTTATCGCTGGTGCTTTCGCTACTTCTGCTTTTGCTGCTGAGGCTTCTGCTCCTGAAGCTGCTGCAAAACCTGCTGCTTCTAAAGCTCATAAAAAATCTCATAAAAAATCTCATAAAAAAGCTGCATCACACACTGCTGCTGCACCTAAAGCTGAAGCTTCTAAATAATTACCCACACCTTTACGGGTGTATAATTATTAAAAACCGAGCGTTAAACCTCGGTTTTTTTATTTTAAATAAAATAATTACTATTTAACTTAAATTGGATTTCATTGATATGCAAAAATTTCCTATGACTCAAACTGGTGCTAAACAACTCGAAGAAGAATTGCGCAACCTTAAAAGCGTTGAGCGCCCAAGTGTTATTCAAGCTATTTCTGAAGCTCGAAGTCACGGTGATCTTTCAGAAAATGCCGAGTATGATGCAGCCAAGGAACGTCAAGCATTTGTTGAAGGGCGTATTGCAGAAATTGAATCCAAATTATCTCATGCCCAAATTATAGATCTTAGTAAGGTCGATAGCGAAGGTAAAATCGTGTTTGGCGCAACCATTGAATTACTAGACCTAGAAAGTGACGAAACTATTCGTTACCAAATAGTTGGTGATGATGAAGCGGATGTCAAATTACGTAAAATCTCAGTTAATACTCCAGTTGCCAAAAGTCTAATTGGTAAGCGTAGTGGTGATGTTGTTGAAGTAAAAGTACCAAGTGGTACTAAAGAATATGAAATTCTAGATGTCTCATTCGACTAACTAAAAAAACACGAGCTCGTATCTGAGCAAAAATTACTCACACCCAAATAACGAGCTTACAACATTTAGTATTTACAACTAATTAATCTCCATGAAATTTATATGTTTTATTAATTTCGTCAGATTTATCGGTAATAATTTGATTAGCCAGCTCATCTGATACTAAAAATGCCTCATTTACTGTTGTGTGAGTAAATTGATCCAACATTTGTTTAGCTTTAAGCGGATCTTTCTTATACTCTTTACGGTACAACGCTTCAAACTCTTTTTGTTTCAAACTAATTTGCTGGTTTAGCTGTGCATAACGCGCTTGAACCAATGGTGCGTATTTAGGAAAATTAAGTAAAGCTAATGCTTGAACTTTACGGAATTTCCAGTATGCTGAATCGTTATCCGCTTTACCTGTAGCTAATTTATAGCTATCAGGAATTGTTGCACCCTGATAGAATGGCAAATAAATCCCCAGTGCAGTCATTCCTAGCTCTAGGTATTCAACATTCGCAATCGGCGCGGGTAAATTAGGGCGCACTTGCAAGACATGGGATTGCTGAGTCCGATAAACAGCGATTGGGCGAGCTGTAGTGTTAGGGTTCTGGGAAGTGTACGGATCAAACGCGGTACCTTGGTAGTAATTTTGTAACCCACTTTCAACATCTGCTACACTTAATTTATGATCTGGTTTCAAAAATACAGGAAAATCACCATCATTTACTGGATGTTTCAGCGTTTTAGCTGTATATTTACCCTGCAAATAGCTAACACGAGGATAATTGTATGCTACATCAGTTGCATTATTTTGTCCATAGACCTTATGAAAATTAAATTCACCATCCTGTTTCGGGTTATATAAACCATTTTTTTCAGCAAAAGTAATCAAATTTGGTGAAGCAAGGTAATTTTTACTATCTTTAAGGTCAACTTTGCCTAAACGTGATTGATTTGCACTAACAAAATAAGCATTATCAGGCACACGAACGGCTAACCATTGGTGACCACCAGCATTTTCCAGATACCAAACCTCATTCTTATCAACAAATGCTACACCAAAACCCTCACCAGAGCCCTGAGCTTCAATAATTTTTCCAAGCAGCATCACACCCTCACGAGCTGATTTCATTTGTGGCAACAAGACTGTAGGAATTGCTTCCTCAATAATTCCGTTATTCGTCACATATGGATCAACTTTAAGCGTTTGTGGATTGCTTTGAATAGTTTCAGTTCCTGAAATACCAGCACCAGCATCATTAAATCCAACTTCTTCAAAACTGCTATAGTTAGTTTGCCAATCAGAAACGCCACTATACCCCATTAGGTTATTTGGTAATTGATAGGTAAATGTATTATCAGATTCTTCGATATTTTTATAGACATAACCATCTTTACGCGGAGGATGATATAAGAAATTAACCGCAGCATTACCACTTCCAGCATCAACATTGCGCCCGACCAAAATAGACCCATCACTCGTGGCATTTTTACCAACAATAATAGTTGTACATGCAAAACTGCCCGTAAACCCACTGCAAACCAACGCTAGAAAGTAATTTAGTTTTCTCATAGTTTATTCCTCTT
>SSGY01000072.1 GCA_008017145.1 Neisseriales bacterium | reverse complement strand
CTACCATAGCTACTAACTATTAATCCTTGTTCCATTACTGTTCCAGATTTCTGATGCGTACACTTGCTGGGGGATGAGAATAGTAAAATTTGACATAAAGTTCATCAGGCGTCAAAGTGCTGGCATTATCACGATAAAGTTTTACTAAGCCATTGATCAAATCATGTTTATCTGCATGCGCTTTAGCAAAATCGTCGGCTTCAAATTCATTTTTACGCGACATAAAGCTGCTCAGTGGCGCTAACGGTAGACTAATTAGCCCTGTCAGGATAAATAATAATAACAAGCCACTGGCATTACTAATCTGACTAACATGTAAACCAGCATAGAACCAAACTTGATTGATTAATAAGCTAAAAATATATAAGCAAAGTAGGGTTATTCCAAAGGAAATAATCATTTGCTTTAAGATGTGTTTATGTTTAAAGTGACCCAGTTCATGTGCCAGTACGGCAATAATTTCCTCTTGGGTTAGTTGTTTAAGTAAGGTATCAAAAAATACAATTCGTTTACTTGCACCAAGCCCAGTAAAGTAAGCGTTACCATGACTGGAGCGTTTTGAACCATCCATCACAAACACACCTTGTGATTTGAAGCCACAAGTCGTTAGTAGCTGTTCAATTTTAGCTTTAAGTTCTAGATCTTCAAGTGGCGTGAATTTATTAAATAATGGCGCAATAAATGTTGGATAAATAATTAAAATCAAGAGATTAAACACTACCAATACACCCCAGACCCACAGCCACCATTGATTACCTAGATTATTCATTAGCCACATTACTAGGTAGAGTAGTGGAACGCCAATAACTAGTCCTAATAGTGTTCCTTTAATTAAATCAACGATAAATAATTTTAGCGTCGTATTATTGAAACCAAAGCGTTGTTCGATTTTAAAGGTGCTGTAATAGCTAAAGGGTAACGCTAAAAGTGAGTTTAATAGTGTGTAAATTACGATTAACAATACTTCGCTAGTTAGAGGGTAGTTTGCTAGATTAAAACTTTGAGCAATCCAATCGATTCCACCACCCAAGGTAAAAATAAGCACAAGTAATGCACTATAGGCTAATTCATAACGATTTTCAGTTAGTTTTGCTAGGTTGTAACGTGCTGCTTTTTGATGTTCTTCAAGAGTTATATGTTGATCAAATGGTACCGGAACTTGATTAAATGATTTATGAATCGCATGCTTTTGCCGCAAATTAAGCCATAGCTTTAATCCGCTATCGGCACAGAGAATTAACAAAAATATTATGCTAAATTGCGTCATTATGATTCTTTACCTCATTACGTTATTGTAGTAGGAGGTATTGTATCAGAAAACTGTTGATTATCGGAATTTAGCTATGGTGTATTATCCTTAAAAGATTAAGGAAACACCATTATCCAATGGTGTTTCCTGTCTGTAGTTATTGTGGGGGCATAGGTTGCATTCTATGCTGTGGCTTACACTCTGGATTTTGAGCAATTGCGCTTTCCATATAATTATGTTCAGCAATTACCAGATTACCAACTAAGGTTGGATTATTTGCTTTTACTGCTGCTTCTATTTGTTTGTGTGATGACATCATGTGCTCCATAATTGGCTTACATGCTGCTGGCATTTGTGGTGGTGATGGAGGGTTGGTTGCATCAGCTGCGTTAGCAACGCCAATTGCGGTTAAGCTAAGAAGAGTGGTGAGAATAAAATTTTTCATATTAACTATTGTCCTTCTGTTATAAATTATTTCTAGCGACCGCTAGATTCGGCTATTCTAACATAATTAATTACATTATGCACAAGTTTATCCTACAATACACATTTATCACTTTCATAGTGTATGGTATATTTATGGGCTATTACAATTATGTACTGTATTAGATTTAGGATCATCACAACATAGTATTTTGATGATAGGTTTATTTGACCATCATAGTGGAGAAAAATGTATGTCAAAAAAAATAATTAATGTAGGTTTGCTGGGATTTGGTCTATCAGCCTCAGTGTTTCATGCACCCTTAATCAAATCTGTTCCTGGCTTTAAGTTGACTCATATTTTGTCTCGCCAAGAGGATAAAGTTCTTACTGTATACCCAGATGTTGAAGTAGTTACAGATATTGAGGTGTTATTGGCAAATCCCGAGATTGATTTACTGATTAATACGCTACCTAATGAATTACATTATTCAGTAACCAAGCGTTGTCTGGAAGCTGGTAAACATGTGGTGGTTGAGAAACCTTTTGTAGTCAATACTCCTCACGCAAATGAATTAATTGAGTTGGCAGCCAGCAAAAATCTCAATTTAAGTGTTTATCATAATCGACGTTGGGATAATGGCTATTTAACGCTGCAACAAGAGCTAAGCAAATTGGGGACAATTTCTCTTTATGAAGCATATTTTGATCGTTATCGCCCTGAAGTAAGTTTACAAAAATGGCGCGAAACAACCAATCATGGTGGTGGAATTTTATATGACTTAGGCTCTCATCTATTGGATCAAGCACTCAATTTATTTGGCATGCCCGAGGCGATTTTTGCTGATTTGGAAACCCAGCGGGTAAATGCTCAGTTAACCGACTATTTTCAAATAATATTGTATTATCAAAAAATGAGAGTGGTGTTAGGTTCATCTTCGATTATGACACAAGCTCGCCCAATACTTGCTGCTTATGGCGATAAGGGGAGTTTTGTCAAATATGGACTTGATCCACAAGAAGATATGTTGCGTAGTGGCATGACTCCAGTTGATGCTGATTTTGGCGTTGAAAATGAGATCAATAATGCTCAGTTGAGTATCAATAGTGAACATGGTCTTACTAGGCAATCAATCATCAGTCAAACAGGTAATTATCCCTATTTTTATCAACAGCTTTACCGTGCACTTGTTGATCGCGACCATGAAGTACCAGTTAGTGCTCGCTCGGCAGCCAATGTGATTCGCTTGATTGAGCTGAGTATTCAGAGTAATGATTTAGGGCAAAAAATTTATTTATAGAGAATTATGAGTTAGTAAGATGATATATTACTAATTCATTTTCTATGAGTACATCAGTCTGAATTATTCTAAAACCCTGCCATTGTAGTGATTTCTCTACATAAATACCCCAATAAATTAAAACATTTGTTTAAATGATTGAAATATATCCATTTTCTAGAATATGTCCCCTTGACATGCCTATGTTTATGTGATAAAGTGCTGCATTGTGGTGTAAAGTGTTAAATTGTGGGGTAAAAATTATGCTTGGTGGGGTAACTCATCTTAATCTCGATCCGAAAAATCGTTTGGCAATTCCAGCGAAATATCGGGATATTTTGCAAACGCAAGATAGCGGGAAAGTAGTAATTACTCTAGAATCAGCACAATGCTTGTTAATTTACCCAGAAACAGAATGGGAAACAGTGCGCACTAAAGTACAAAATTTGCCTAATTCAGTACATCCCTTGGTAAAAAGTTATCAACGACTGGTATTAGGACATGCTGAATCAATCGAACTGGATAAGGCTGGGCGCGTATTATTGCCAGCAACGCTAAAAAATATGGCAGGGCTTGATCGTGAATTGGTTTTAGTTGGAATGGGTAACCGTTTTGAGCTTTGGGATAAAACCAAGTGGACATTAGAAACTGAAAAAGCGCTGCAAGCTTCTGCTGAAGATTTGGCAAGCTTATTAAATGGTTTCAGTATCTAATGCATTATTCCGTTTTATTAAAAGAATCAATTGATTTACTTCAAGTCAAACCAGATGGCGTATATGTCGATGGCACATTTGGACGTGGTGGTCACTCACAAGAAATTTTGAAATTATTAGGCGTGAATGGGTGTTTGATTGCTTTTGATAAAGATCCTGAGGCACTTGCCTATGCAGCTAAGACAATCAATGATGATCGATTTACGCTTATTCATGCGAGTTTTGCAGATTTAAAAGCTAAATTGACAGAAATCGGTATTAATTCTTTAGATGGCGTTTTGCTTGATTTAGGAGTTTCATCGCCACAGCTAGATACGCCTGAGCGTGGCTTTAGTTTTAGATTTGATGCACCGCTGGATATGCGGATGGATAATACTCAGGGTATTAGTGCCGCACAATGGTTAAATAGCGCGGAAGAGACTGAGTTAGCTAATGTATTTTGGCGCTATGGTGAAGAAAAATTCTCACGGCGGATAGCCAAGGAAATTGTAAAGAGACGTGAAACTCAGCCACTTGAAACTACGACTCAATTAGCTGAATTAGTTGCAAGTGTAATTCCTTATCGTGAAAAAGGGCAGCATCCAGCAACGCGAGTATTTCAGGCAACACGGATTCAGGTTAATAACGAACTTGGTGATTTAGAACAAATATTAGCGGATGCACCTAAGCTATTGAATCTTGCAGGAAGAATGGTCGTAATTAGTTTTCATTCATTAGAAGATAGAATTGTTAAAACTTCATTTGCTGATTATACTTCAGTAGATAAATTACCTAAATGGGTGATGGTAAGTGAGGAAAGTTCTAGCGAATATAAAGTTATTGCTAAGAAAATTAAAGCTGGCAATGATGAAATAGCAGAAAATAGTCGTAGTCGTAGCGCGATTATGCGAGCTTTGGAGCGAGTTAGTGTTAAGAGTAATTAATTTATCGCTGGTGATTGCGATTTTGGTAAATGCATTTTATTTGACTTCTCAGCGTTTTGCTGCCCGGCAATCGTATATGGAATTGTCAAAATTACAGAATCAAACCGATGTGATAAACAAAGAATATACTAGATTGCAGCTTGAAGAGGGTACTTATTCTTCAGGCTTGGCAGTACAGGATTATGCTTTAAATAAATTGGGCCTGATACAGGCAGACAAACAACATATTGTGGAGTTGAAATAAAATGCTAGCTAATCAAGACATTCAAAAGCTCTATTGGCGCATTAAAAATCCGGACGCTTTTTCTGCAACTGGTGCCAATACCAGACCGACAGATCGCGCATTTGTTAAGTCCAAAGATCGAACTTCAATCGTTAACTATATAGCTCTGGCATTAACTTGCGGAGTTTTATTGCGTTTGACGTATATCAATACGATTAGTAGTAATTTTTTGACTGATCAGCTAAATACCCGTGTGTTACGTACGGTTAAATTAAGTTCAATGCGCGGTACGATTACTGATCGTAATAATAGTCCTTTGGCGGTGAGTACTCCAGTTGAAGCCGTGTGGGCAGATCCTTCTGAGTTGTCTAGTTTGACTGCTGCACAATTGCAAAAATTAGCTGATACGCTAGCTATGCCAATTAGCGAACTTAATAAAAAATTAAATGATAAAAATAAAACTTTCGTTTATTTAAAGCGTTCATTACCACCACAACAGGCAAAAATAGTCCAAGAGCTGGGTATTGAAGGTGTTTATACCATGCAAGAATACAAGCGCTTCTATCCAAGTGGTGAAATTACTGCCCATGTGGTTGGGTTCAATAATATTGATGATCGTGGTGCGGATGGTATTGAATATGCGAGTGAGAAACTACTTGAAGGTAGTGATGGCTCTAAACAAATCATTCGAGATTTGCGTGGTCATGTGGTGGAAAATGTAGGTGTTATGCAGCCTGCGCAAAATGGTAAACAAGTTGCACTGTCAATTGATAATCGAATTCAGTACATCGCTTATAATGCATTAAAGAATCAAGTAGCTTTATCCGCGGCTAAAGGCGGTTCTGCGGTTGTATTGGATGCTAAAACTGGTGAAGTATTAGCGATGATTAATATGCCAACCTACAATCCAAATAATCGTGAAAATGTTACGCCAGATATGCTAAAAAATCGTGCGGCAACCAATGTATATGATCCAGGTTCAATCATGAAACCTTTAGTGATTGCTAAAGCGCTGGATTTAAAAATGGTAACGCCACAAACAGTGTTTGATACTCACCCATGGTCAGTTGGACCTAAATTAATTAAAGATGATCATCCATATCCACACATGACAGTAGCGGAGATTATTCAACACTCCAGCGATATTGGTACTTCTAAAATTGCCATGAAGTTTAAAGCTCAGGATTTATGGAACTATTACCGTCAAGTTGGCTTTGGACAAAAAATGGGCACAGGCTTTCCAGGTGAAACCAAAGGTATTTTGATTGATTGGAAACGTTGGTATCCGGTAGATCAGGCTTTGATGTCATATGGTTATGGTATTTCAGTGAGTTTATTCCAAATGGCGCATGCTTATACTATATTTACTAATAATGGCTGTATGGTGCCAGTAACCTTTACTAAACTAGATGGTAGCGATAAATTACCGTGTACACAAATAATTAGCCCTGCTACCGCTGAAACTGTCCGTTCAATTTTGGCAAGTACTACCGAAGAAGGCACAGGGAAAAATGCACGGGTTGCGGATTATACTGTAGCTGGTAAAACAGGAACGGCACAGGTATTGGATGGAGCGCATTATAGTAATACTAAGCATATCGGATCTTTTGTTGGTTTTGCTCCAGCAATTAATCCGCGGATTATCGTTGCGGTTATGATAGATCAACCAACCAAAGGCATGTACTATGGTGCACAAACTGCGGCTCCAGTATTTGCGCAGATTGTACAGCCAACATTACATGTACTCGGAGTTAATCCAGATAAAAAGTAAAGGTAACTGCTCACCCTATGCAGTAATAGCTTCGTCACAGGGCTCCTCATGTACTTCTCATGTACACTACGTCGCCTTGTTCCTAACTCTTACAGCATATTGTGGCAGTTATGGGAAAGTAGTCACAAGTAAAGATAGAATTGAGTTACAAGCATGTATTCTACTCTAAATCCATTTGTGGATGAAGCAACGGTAGCAGATATTGAGCGACAGTTGTCTCATTCTGTGCTGAATGATTCTCGTGAACTGGTTATTGATAGTCGCAGAGCTGGTCCTGCGACTATTTTTTGCGCCTATCCCGGAGCTACTCTTGATGGGCGCCATTTCATTTCTCAAGCTGTGCAAAACGGCTGTAACTGCATCTTATGGGAAGGTGGAATAAATTTTACCTACCCCATAGAAAATTACTCTTTTAAAAATTTACAGCATTATACCGGTCTTATCGCTGCAGCTAAGGCTAAATTTCCTAGTCAAGCTTTTTATAGCATAGCTGTTACCGGTACGAATGGTAAGACTTCAATCAGTCATTGGCTGAATCAGGCTTATTCATTCTTAGGCTATAAAAGTGCGATAATTGGCACAACTGGGGCTGGCGTTTACCCCAATGTAACTGATTACGCTTCAACTACGCCAGATCCAATTACACTGCAACATTTACTTCATGATTTTAAGCAGCAACAAGTGCAATGTCTGGCAATGGAAGTTTCTTCACATGCTCTAAGTCAGGGGCGGGTAAACGGTGTTGATTTTAAATGTGCGATTTTCACCAATCTAACCCAAGATCATCTGGATTATCACAAAACCATGGTAGACTATTTTGCTGCCAAAAAACAATTATTTTATTGGAAATCGTTAGAACACGCAGTAATTAATGCTGACGATGTTTATGGTGCTGAGTTATTAAGTAATTTACGTAGAAATAATCCTAAACTAAATTTAATAAGCTATGGAATTGATTCTGGTGATTTGCGCGCGGATAATTTACATCTGTCCAGCTCCGGGATTAGTTTTGATTTACTTTATCAGGGGATGAAGCAAGAAATCAAAGTTGCGGTAGTTGGGCGATTTAATGTTTATAACTTACTGGCAGTTTTTGCAACGTTGTTAGTTAAGCAAGTTGCATGGAGAAAATTAGCCGAAATTGCACTACAGCTAAAACCAGTTACAGGGCGGATGGATGCGGTAATTATTGCCAATAAGCCATTGGTAGTTATTGATTACGCTCATACACCAGATGCTTTAGAAAAAGCGCTTAGCACTTTACAGGAAATTAAAGATACGGGTAAATTGTTTTGTGTTTTTGGCTGCGGTGGTAATCGTGATCGTGGTAAACGTCCACAGATGGGGCGGATTGCTACTGATTTGGCAGATAAGGTAATTATTACCACGGATAACCCACGAGATGAAGAGCCACTACAAATTATTCAGGATATTACTGCTGATTTGACTCCTGACAGTTATCTGGTGGTGGTTGATCGTGCCGAAGCAATTAAAGCTGCTTTGACTATAGCAAAAGCAGGTGATATTATTTTGGTGGCGGGTAAAGGCCATGAAACTTATCAGGAAATTCATGGTGTTAAGCATCATTTTAGTGATTTCGAACTGGTAAATGAGATTTTACAAGTTAATTGAAAATGGATGATATATGCGTAAATTGAATGCACAACAATTAGTTAACATGTGTAATGGCACGGCGTCCGAGGTATTTGCTGCTGATGGCGCTATTTCCAGTGTCGTTATTGATAGCCGAAAAGTTAGTGATGACAGCCTGTTTATTGCGATTGTCGGTGAAAACCATGATGCACATGATTATGTTGCTCAAGTTATCGCGCGTGGCAATACTTATGCCTTGGTAAATGATGATTTTAAAGCGGATTTGCCAAATTTGATACGCGTAAAAGATACGACTCAGGCTCTAGGCTTACTTGCGAGTAATTACCGTCAATTGTTTACGATTCCAGTGGTAGCAATTACTGGTAGTAATGGCAAAACTACGGTTAAAGAAATGTTACGTTGTGT
>SSGY01000196.1 GCA_008017145.1 Neisseriales bacterium | reverse complement strand
GCTAAGCGCTAATCCATCGCTATCACGGACGGTTTTAACCATTTTTAATTTAACTGGTATAAATAAATCATTTACCATTCGTTCAATTATCTTGAATTGCTGGATATCCTTTTGCCCAAAAAATGCATAGTCAGGTTGCACCAGATTAAATAGTTTATTAACAATCGTACAAACACCTTGAAAGTGATTTGGGCGGCTTTTACCACATAAATTGCTACCAAGCTGGTTAACATTTAAAACAACTAATGTTTCTTGTGGAATTAGTTCCTCTGCTTGTGGTGCAAATACCAAATCGACCTCGCGACTAGCACACAGCTCAAGATCACGCTCTAAGCTGCGTGGGTAATTGCTAAAATCCTCGTTAGGTCCAAATTGTAATGGATTGACAAAAATACTGACAATTACCACATCGCAAAATTTGCGCGCTTCATCCATCAAACTTAAATGTCCATCATGTAAAAATCCCATTGTTGGTACAAAGCCAATAACAATATTTTGCTGCTTTAGCTGTTGTATTTTATTTTGTAAAGCTATTCTAGTGTAGATTGTATCCATGTAAGTACCTAATAACTATATTTATTTGAGGGAAAAGTTTGTGAAGTTACTTCATGGCTAAATTTATTCAATGCATTTTTAATTAGAGATTTACCATCTAAGTACTGCTTGGCAAATTTAGGAGTGTGTTTGGACATCCCCAATAAATCATTTAACACTAAAACCTGTCCGTCACAGCCATTTCCAGCGCCTATGCCGATAGTCGGAATTAGTAAGGTTTCGGTTATTTTTTGCGCTAGGTTTGATGGAACACACTCAATGACAATCGCACGGGCTCCTGCATCTTGGGCTAACTTCGCCATCGTCTCAATATGGTGTACTTGCTCTGCATTTTTACCTTGAACATTGAATCCTCCAAAGACATTCACGGATTGAGGTGTCATGCCAATGTGTGCAATCACGGGAATTTGTGCATCGGTGAGCGAGCTTATCTGTGATAACATGCTAACATTGTTAATTTCCAGTTTAACAGCATCCGCACCACCTGCACAGATTAAAGTTCCTGCATTTTGGATAGTTGTCTTACTATCAAGATGATAGCTAAGATAGGGCATATCTGCAATGACAAATTTATCTGGTGCACCACGGCGAACCGCTTTAGTATGATACAAAATATCGTCTAGAGATACGCTGAGAGTATTCTTAGCTCCCTGAATAACCATACCAAGTGAATCACCAACCAAAATTGTATCAATTAACGATTCGGAAATTAACTGAGCATGATTAAAATCATAAGCTGTAATCATGGTGATTTTTTTAGCCTGAGTTTTGTAGATATTAAAATCTGCAATGGTAAATTTTTTCATGAGCTTATTTCTCCAGAGTCAATCTGCGCTGCAGATGTTTTTTTACCAAACGAGAAAATAATGCTACTAAGCGCTAAAACAAATACGATTATGGTAGTAATTATCGCATTGCTAACAAAAGCACCTTTAACTGCAAGCCAGCCACTAATAAAAAGATTGAATATTATGCTGGAAGCCCGTCCTAATGCAAAGAGAGTGTTGCTGGCAAGATTACGGATATGAATTGGATATTCTTTAGCAATCTGTTGTGCCCAGACGATAGGGTAACCACCACCAATCATTCCTAGTCCAATACTGTAGATTAAAATTCCCGGTTCTGGAATATTTTTGAAATTGAGCATTAATACTAGAAAAATGCACAAACTTAATAGCATAAATGGTTTATAGCTTTTGAAAATTATACTGATAAAAGCACTTAATAAACAGCTTAAGATATTTCCAACAAAGAACCCTAGTAACAACATTTTAGTCGCATAGCCTAAAGTATAAGTTTTAATGATGTAATTAGGAAAAATAAACATCATGGTAATCATCGCAAAATAAGGCGTTATCATGAGAAAATATTTGATTAGCTTGAGAAAGTATTGACGATTGCCTAAGAGTAGCCATATACTGCCAAATTTTTGTTCAGAGTGTTCTTTGGCATAGAGGAATTTACTTGACTCTTTTATTTTACCACGCCCAAAATAGAGTGCTAAGCCTGCAATTCCTCCACAAAGAAACATCGCTTTCCATGAAACCATACCGATTGAAGTCGCGGTAATTCCACCAAGCACACCGAAGGAGTAAAGGATTGCTGTTCCCCAAGCGGCAGATTTAATTGGAAAGAGCTCCAAGATTAAAACCGTAGAAGTTGAAAATTCAGTTGCTAGTCCAATATAAGATAGCGTCCGAAGTAAGATAAATAAGGGCAGTGAATGTGTATACACTGCAGCAATGGTCGATAAAGAGTAAAGCAATATGCTGTACTTGATAGCAGTCGCACGTCCGATTTTATCGCCGAGAATTCCAAAGAGAATTGCACCAATAAAAATCCCTATAGTCTGAAAATTACTGATCATCAAATAGGTTTGTTGAATCTGTGCAACTGCTGTTATATTAAATTGTTCTTGGATTAATTCGTTATAACTAACTCCCATGATCGTTAAATCATAAAAGTCAATAAAATAACCAAGACACAATAAAAGCAGTGTTAAGTAGTTTGTGTTGGATTTAGTCATGACATTTCTTTGTAATTGTTTTGTGGTAAATTCATGCTGAGCTAATCAATTATATAAGCAAATTATAATACCAGAGATAAGATAACCGCCATATCTAACATCTTCAACTATTTGATTCTAAAAATGATCACATTGACTTGCTAAAAATTATTATCTGCAATACTGAACATCAAATATGTTAAAGATAAAGGTGATTTAACTGTCTACTCGAATGTAGAAATGAACTGAATTGAGAATTTAAGATTGATTTGGTACTTGTATGCATATCAAGTCCTTTATAAAAAGAGATTGAAGTAAAATTAATTTTTGATTTTACGCCAAATGGTCGTAATATCATATTTAGTATTAAGTAGGGATTATAACCAAAAGTTAGTGAGCTTACAATTATTATTACCACTTACTTTCTGTAATCGTTCCAAAAAACAATCCATTTATAAGTGCAAGCCAATATTTAAGTTTTTGTACAGCATTATATTAGATTATGAATTGAGTAATTGTAAGCTATCGGTGACAGTCGGCGCTTTTTTAGCAACATATTCCATTTTTCTTTTTGTACCTGTCACTCTCTGTATTTTATGCTATCATTATGCCAATAAAATCTTAAAATTAATCAATTTTTGATTACGATAGTTTCCTTTCCTAGTATTATGGGAATTTTTGTATAAGGTAATCAGGAAACATTAAATATTAATAAACGGGCAGAATATGGAGAGCAAACTCTAGTCCACATTGCCAATGAATTAACGGGCTATACGGTGGCGGATTTCAATTGATGACAATAAATCCTATTTTCCCTATTGATTATATTTTTAACGATTGAGGTAATTTAGAATGTATGAAACTAAACGTTTAATTTTACGAGAATGGCAAGATTTAGATCTCGCACCATTTATCGCGATGGGACAAGATCCTCTAGTTATGGAGCACTTTCCGGGCTTATTGACCCCAGAAGAATCGTCAGGAATGATAGATCGAATCAATGCCATATTTAAAGAAAAAGGGTTTTGTTTTTATGCCTGTGAATTGAAATCATCCGGAGAGTTTATTGGCTTTATTGGTTTAAGTACTATAGGTTTTAAAGCTAATTTCACTTCGTGTATTCAAATTGGTTGGAGAATTGCTTCGCAACATTGGGGCAATGGTTATGCTACTGAAGGGGCATTGAAATGTTTGGAAATTGGATTTAATGTATTTAATTTAAATGAAATTGTAAGCTTCGCGGTTAAGAATAATTATAAATCTCATAATGTAATGGATAAAATTGGTATGCAAAGAGATCTATCCGAAGATTTTTTACATCCTAATTTTGCACCAGAACATAGTTTGGCACCGCATGTACTATACCGTATGCCTAAATCATCATGGCTAACATTAAAGTAATTAAAAAACTCCAATAAATGAAAAAATACTGGTCTAATGATGAATTACTGGCTTTATAATTAATAAGAAAATTATTATAAATCAAGTTGTATCTTAATGACTTTCGTAATATTTTCTAGTTCAGTAGAATTCAGTGAACCAATGAAATCGCCAAAGCGATTTTTATCAACGGTGGTAATTTGATCTGCAAGAGCTTTGCCTTGCTTACCTCTAATCTGTACAAGTGCTTCGCAAGGGTAAACTCTTGAAACATTAGAAGTCACAGGCAATACTTGAACACGTTGCATGTACATATTATTCAAATTATTACTTACTATGACCGCCGGACGTTTTTTCTGAATCTCAGAGTCTACCGCAGGATCAAAGTTTACCCAGTAAACATCACCACGATTCATGTCCGATATCTCCAAATGTTCCATTTAACCATTCTTGCGCTTCATTCTCTCTGTTTTTATCTTGTGACATCATTTGATAAGAAGAAGCTAAATCTGAATTATTAACAAATGGTCTAATATAATTTTCAATCCATTTACTTACATTGCCACGACCAACTAGCTGAGTAAAATGTTCCCAAAGTACTTCATCTTGAATATATAAATTAACTCTTTTGCTCATTTTTTTACTCCTCAATATGCATAATTATACACACATATACACATTAAATGCAAAATAGTATCTTTGCCTCTTTAAGTTTTCCACTCTTTTGTCAAAAAATCCCGTGGTGGTGCGGCAGTGCGAAACTGCCACTTATCTGTAAAAACAACTTTTACTAATTACAGAATGTTTAAATAATAGATTATGGGATTTGAAAGGAATGAACTCGTCGAACCCTTTTTACTAAATGTACCACAGATTATTTACATGAGAAGCACGTGAGGAGTCTTGTAACAATGCTACTGCAAAATAGTCTAGACAGTTATGTTTTTTTGTATATTTAGCTACCTCGGGTAAGCTCGCTGCATGGTAAAATAACACAGTATATTTTAATTATAAATTAATCAATTTCTTCTAATAACCAGTCAAAATTAGTTGGAGTAACTATGAGTATAAAAACTATCGCCACACAACCATTCTCAGGGCAAGCGCCTGGAACTTCAGGGTTACGCAAAAAAGTCACTATTTTCAAACAGCCTAACTACTTAGAAAACTTTGTTCAAGCAATTTTTGACTCATTAGATGGACTCTCTGGTAAGACACTAGTTCTTGGCGGTGATGGTCGTTATTATAATCGTGTTGCTATTCAAACTATCTTGCGTATGGCAGCTGCGGCTGGGGTTGGCAAAGTTTTGGTCGGGCAGTGTGGTATTTTATCTACGCCAGCTGTGAGCTGTATTATCCGTAAGTATCAAGCTTTTGGTGGAATTATTTTATCTGCTAGCCATAATCCAGGTGGTCCAGATGGTGATTTTGGGATCAAGTATAATATTAGCAATGGCGGTCCAGCACCAGAGAAAATTACGGATGCTATCTATGCGAAAACACAAACTATTCAAGAATACAAAATTAGCGATGCACCTGAGAGTCAGGTTGATTTAAATACCATAGGGCACTATACCATTGAGAGCATGGCAGTTGAAGTTATTGATTCGGTAGATGATTATGCAGAGCTTATGCAACAGATTTTTGATTTTGATAAAATTCGTGCGCTATTTGCAAGCGGTTTCAAAATGCGCTTTGATGGAATGAGTGCGGTATCTGGTCCTTATGCTAAACGAATTTTAGAACAAATGCTTGGTGCTCCAGTCGGAACTGTAGTAAACGGTGAACCTCTAGAAGATTTTGGACATCATCATCCAGATCCCAATCCAGTCAATGCCGCGGAATTAATCGCTCATATGAGTGGTAAAGATGCGCCTGATTTTGGTGCTGCTTCCGATGGTGATGCGGATCGTAATATGGTGGTTGGACGTGATTTTGTAGTAACTCCTTCAGATAGTCTGGCTATTATGGCGGCAAATGCACGGTTAATTCCTGCCTATCG
>SSGY01000036.1 GCA_008017145.1 Neisseriales bacterium | reverse complement strand
TGATGATAAAGGTACTCAGCAAGAGATCAGCGCGACTCACGTGATCGTGGCAACTGGTTCTAATTCACGTCATTTACCACAGTTGGCAACAGATAATATCAACGTATTAGATAATGAAGGTGCATTAGATTTAACTGCAGTACCAAAAGAATTATGTGTAATTGGTGCTGGAGTGATCGGTTTGGAAATGGGTAGCGTTTGGAGCCGAGTTGGTGCTAAAGTTACTGTACTTGAAGTTATGGATAAATTTTTACCAGCTGCGGATGAACAAGCCGCTAAAGAGTTGCACAAAAATCTGTTGAAACAAGGTTTAGTAATTAAAAACGGTGTAAAAATTGGTGAAATTAAAAACGGTAAGAAAAAAGTTACGATTAACTATGAACATAATGGCGAGCAACATAAACTTGAAGCAGATAAATTATTAGTATCAATTGGTCGTGTGCCAAATACCAATGGTCTGAATGCTGAAGCTGTCGGTTTGAAACTTGATGAACGTGGCTTTATCGTAGTTGATGACGAATGCAAAACTAATTTACCAAATGTTTGGGCAATTGGTGATGTTGTGCGTGGTCCGATGTTGGCACACAAAGCATCTGAAGAGGGTGTAATTGTTGCTGAACGTATTGCTGGACAACATCCGCATTTTGATTTTAATACTGTTCCTTGGGTTATTTATACTAATCCTGAAATTGCATGGGTTGGTAAAACAGAACAACAACTCCAAGCAGAAGGTGTGGCATTCAAAAAAGGTGTAGCATCATTTATGGCAAATGGACGTGCGCTAGGTCTAGGTAATAGCGTTGGTTTTGTCAAAATGCTGGCATGTGAGCAAACTGATCGAATTTTGGGCGTGCATATGGTTGGACCATTTGTGTCAGAATTAATCAGTGAAGCGGTAGTTGCGATGGAATTCATGGCAAGTAGCGAAGACTTAGCACGAATTATTCACGCGCATCCGTCACTATCAGAAGTTACGCATGAAGCGGCGTTGGCGTGCGATAAACGTCAGTTACACGGCTAATATAAGAGTTTGACTTATGAGTTTTGTTTATCCGGTAAATAATTTCTATCAAGTAATTGCTAATAACGCTAAATCTGACCCACAGAAGACTATCGTCTTTGAAGATGAGCATAAAATTAGCAATCAGCAATTGTTGGCGCAAGCTGATGCTGTCGCTGATTTTTTGATTCAGCGCGGAATACGCAGAGGCGATAAGGTTGCTCTGGTGATGAGTAATAGCTGGCATTATCTGGCAATTATGTTTGCAATTAGTAAAGTTGGCGCAGTTGCCGTACCGATAAACAATTTTCTGAAACATGATGAGTTGGTCTATGTTTTGACTGACTCACAGTCATGCTTATTATTTGCCTCGGCTAAATTTAACACCGAAGTTCGTGATCTGATAATAAAAACTAGTCTTGAATCAATCATCTGGGTTGACGGTGCGCCGCTAGAAAATGAGCGTAATTTTGATTATGCTAAAATTGGTTCAACGCTTGGTTCAAGTACTGAATCGGTGAATCCAGCACTTGACGATCTGGCAGTGATTATTTATACTTCTGGAACTACTGGTAAGCCCAAAGGTGCGATGCTTAGTTATCGTAACTTGCTCTCGATTGTTTATGGTGCGATCGCGCATTATAAATTGAAAAAAGGGCAAGCAAGGATGATTTGCTATCTGCCGATGTTCCATGCCTTTACTCTTGCGGTTACGATGCTATTACCAATTGTTACTAGTAGTGGCGTGGTAATAGTTCGTTCGATAAGTACTAAGAAAGATTTTGCTAATCTTTTAAAATTGGTATTGGTGCATCGCTGCCGCTATTTTGCTGGTGTCCCAGATATTTTTAGTGCGATGGCGCGTGCCAAACTTCCGTGGTACTTCCATTGGTTCCATAATGTTCGCGGTTTTGTCTCTGGTGCTGCGCCATTATCTGAAGATGTTATTAAACGCTTTGGCGCTAGTTTTAAGCGCGGTAAGCTGCTTCAGGGGTATGGCTTGAGTGAATGTGCTTCAGGTGTGTCTTTAAATAAACCTTGGGCGAATAAACCAGGTTCGGTTGGTACTCCGCTAATGGGATTCCAGATTGAATCTTTTACCGATGATGGTGTGCAAGTTGCACGTGGTGAAATTGGTGAGCTATGGATTAAAGGCGACTGCGTAATGCAGGGCTACTATAATCGTCCAGAAGAAACTGCTGAGACTATCGTCGATGGTTGGTTTAAAACTGGTGATATTGGTTATGTTGATGCTGATGATTACGTATTTATTGTTGATCGTAAAAAAGATCTTATAATTCAAAAAGGTATGAATATTTACCCGCGTGAGATAGAAGAGTTTTTATATACACACGATAAAATTAATGCTGCAGCAGTCGTTGGGGTTAAAGATATTGAAGCGAATGAAACTCCAGTGGCATATCTTGAATTAAAAGAAGGTATCACCGCGACAGAAAAAGAAATTAAAGATTTTCTAAAACCGCTGCTAGCGCCATTTAAACAGCCACGCAAGATTTATTTTATGGAAAAACTACCGCGTAATGCAACAGGGAAAATTCTCAAGCGCGAGTTGCGTGAATTAGCCAATAGTTCTGAAAATATGGTATAATTCTTATCTGCGGCGATGGAGTTCGCCATTAAGTGCCAGTGTGCTGATGACTCCTACCTTAAAAATTTAAGTTAATATCTTTTATTAAAGGTTATACAGCATGTCTTCAATTTATACAAAATATCCACAACCTAAATTACACCACCGTGTTCGTCATCTTAATAATCGTGATCTGGCAATTTTATTCGGCGTTTTTGCAGGCGCAATTGTTGCTATTTATGGTATTGAATCTGGACATTTTTCTAATATCGCGGTATTAGGTACGGCATTTGGCCGTCATTGGATTTTCAAGGTTCTAGCTGTAATTTTAAGTGCGGGTACATTTGGAAATTTATTGAGTTATGTCGGTTCGTGTATTGACATAATTACTAACCATCGAACAATTTTTGATTTATTTAAATCATTAAAATCTAGATAAGCGTGATGTGGCTAACACCACGCCTATTTATTAGACTAGCAAATTAATCT
The DNA here is from genome assembly GCA_008017145.1 of Neisseriales bacterium. The sequence goes on along the minus strand of SSGY01000036.1, from coordinate 8,482 downwards.
TTTATCGTTTCAAGAACTAATTCCATCATTTTGGTAAATGCATTTTGGCGTTCCTCACTACTGGTTTTTTCATGAGTTACTAACGAATCTGAGATGGTCAGTACACATGCTGCGCGTTTATTTAAAACCTTAGCATTAGCAAACAGTGCAAAGGATTCCATTTCAACACAACTGCAACCATGTTTACTATTGATTTCTTTGTACTCATCAAAATTCTCACGATAGAATACATCAGAAGAGTGAACCCTTGATTCATTTATTACTAATCCCAATTTAGCCGCAGTTGCTGCAATCTCAGCATTTAATTCTGCAGAAGGGTGTGTTACGTCACTGGTATAACCACTTTGTGTTTTGGCGTAGCTTGATTCACTCCATGCATCCTTAGCCAGAATAATATCGTAGAGGTTTACATTTTTGTCGTATGACCCAGCAGAACCAATACGGATAATATCTTCCACTCCGTAAAAGGCATATAATTCATAAGAATATATCCCAATACTTGCCATACCCATTCCGCTGCCCATTACGGATACTTTTTTACCTTTATAATTGCCAGTATAACCATACATATTACGCACGTTGTTAAATTGGATTACATCAGTTAAATAAGTATCAGCAATGAATTTTGCACGCAGTGGATCACCAGGCATTAAGACTGTTTTTGCGATAAGGTTTAATTCGGTTGCCTCAATATGAGGGGTAGGAATTGCCATTTTTTTCTCCTAAATGTTATTGATTAATATTGTATTACACCCGTTATTATACTTGAGATTTAGTGGTAATCCATTGTGCAGCGCAAAAATAAATGCGACTAATCGTGAATTAGATTTGACAGAAGCGTTCTAAATAGTGCATAATCACTATCTCATCAATCGCGGGGTGGAGCAGCTTGGTAGCTCGTCGGGCTCATAACCCGAAGGTCGTTGGTTCAAATCCAGCCCCCGCAACCAATTAAATCAATACATTATCAAAATCAAAAAATAAATCTTTAGTAAATTGTACTCACATTTTGTACTCAAAACCTGTCATGTAGCTCGTCCTCAATTATATCACTAATGTATTCTTTGCCCAAGTCATTCTCTACTAAGTATACAGCCAAATCAAATAAGTTCCATGTAAGCTTTCCTGTCTTTTCGTCTACTCTGTAGATTGCAATGTTATTCCCAGCCTCAATCCTCCTTTCTAAAGTTTTTTCCGAAATTCCAACCATTTCACAATATTCCTTTTTACCAACTATATATTTTTTATATCGCTTAAATAGTTTATCGAACATATAATCAACTTTACTATCTATCTGTATAACCATAATTTAATTCCTTTCATTGTTAATTAAGCTTGGTAACTTTGTATTGTTATCAAATAATGAATTATTAATTAAACCGAATTGTTAAAGATCGAGGTTTGTTTTTATTTATTATCATATAAAAAAAGCAAATATGATAAAATTTATCATTAAAGCTTAAATGCAGCATGATTATTTGTTATTAAAATTTATTATAATAATATGCATAAAGTTTAATAGTAACGATATTATACATAATTAAAACATTTTGCACAAGATGAAAATGGAAAATAGTAATTTATTGGAATTGCAAAAGGCTCGTAAAAGTAATCTGAAAAATCTTATAAATGACTCTTATGACGGTTCAGTTGAAGCTTTTGCCGCGCTTGTAGGTAAACATAAAAACTTTATCTATTCGTTATTATGGGATGTTGACAATCCAAATAACCGAAACATAACTGATAAAATGAGTCGATTATTTGAGAAAATACTAAATTTAGAAGCAGGATATTTAGATCGTCTTGTTGGGGCATCATCTATTGGCGATTATACGTACATAAAATTTTTAGACATAAAAGATTCTATAGGAACAGAAAAATTAGCAATATCTGATGAAACCAGCTTTCCAGTTATTGTGAATGATCTGTTTAAGCGTAATTTAGTGGCGAATGATCTAATTGCGGTTAGAGTTTTTGATAATAGCATGATTCCTTTTTGTGATTTTGATGATGTTGTTATTGTTGATACCTCATTTCGAGAACATCAAGAACAGCAATATTATTTGATTAGATATAATTTGAAGTTTTTCATTAGACGACTTGACTTTAGTTCTGAGGGCTATGTTTTTAACATCGAAAATAGCCACTCTGCTCATCTGAACACAATTAACACTGAAACTGAAAAAGATAAGCTAGACATAATAGGTATAATAGTTTTTCGGTTTCAAAGCAGTAATAAATTTATGAGGTAAATAAAAAATGAAAGGCTTCTTATTAAATGTTAAAAAATTCCTTACTTTGGACATCTCTCCGAAAAAAGATAATAATAAAGTAAAAAAAAGCTTACGAGATAAGTGGGAAACGTTTAAAATTGATTGTAGCCTTAATAAGTTAAAGATATCTTATTTTATATCAGTTATTCTGCTGTCATTTTTGTTAGCATATACATTAGTTAATTTTACACCGCTATCAAATGATGAGAAAGCTTATATTGGTTTTTCAATATTTTATATAGCTTTCTCAGTAATGATTAGCCCCATCGTCTATAATCTCCTCCTGACAATTGTATTATTCTTTTCTTCTATTTTTGCTAAAGCAGAGGAAAAAACGGAAAATAAAGCAGATGAAACCACTATTGAATTGAAAAACTCAGTTATACCAATCAATCATTATTTATTTACATTTATTGCAGTGTACTTTCCATCCTTTTTGATTTTATTTTGTATGAAATTTACAGGTGTAAATTGGGGTGCGGTTTACTACATGTGTGCTACGTTTGTTGTTGCTTTCTCTGAGATTGAATTTTTTGTTATTGCATCATATTTACTGTTAGAGCTAACCAGAGATAAAGCATGTCACTATAATTTAAAATACAATACAGTGAAATAATAAAGCATACCATTATGATAGTAAAACCAAAGCAAGCATTAAACAAAGCTTATCTAAAAGTAAAGCCAACGCGTGATCAGATAAAATTATTTAAAGATAATTTAATCAAGTTGATAGATGAAGTAAATCTAGATAAACGGGAAGAGTTACATAAAAATGATTTCTCAGATTTCCTTAAAGATACCTATTACAAAACATCTAACTATATAAATATCAAAGATACGATTGATCTGGTTGTACATAGCTCAATTGATCCTCAATCACCAGTTTCAATTTTGATTGAGGCAAAAAGTCCTGCCAACAAAACTGAAATGATTTCAAGTGATTGTATTAATACAAAATCAATGCAAGAATTAATCTTGTATTATCTACGTGAACGAATTAGCAATAATAATCTCAACCTGAAACATCTCATAATTACTAATCGCTATGAATGGTTTATTTTTGATGCTGCCTTATTTGAAAAACTATTTGCACAAAATAAGCAACTGGTTAACCAATTCAATGATTTTGAAGATAAAACATTATCTGTTACCAAAACCAAAGATTTCTATTCTGAAATAGCCAAGCCAGTTATAGAAGCCATAAAAGATAAAGTTGAATACACTTATTTTGATATTCGAGAATATAAAAAATATCTTGAAAATAACACACCTGAGAATGATAGTAAACTAATTCCATTATACAAAATATTTTCACCAGAGCATTTACTTAAATTACCTATTGCAAATGACAATAATTCACTTGATAAATCATTTTATAATGAATTATTACATATTATTGGATTAGAAGAAACTAAACAAGGTAGTAAAAAGATTATTACTCGCAAAGAGGTTGGTAGGCGAGATAATGGGTCTTTACTTGAAAATTGTATTACTGAGCTTGATAATGGTGATAAGTTAAGCTCTATCACAAATATAGAACATTATGGAACAACAAAAGAAGAGCGCTTATTTAATGTAGCTCTTGAATTGGTAATTATCTGGATTAATCGTATTCTGTTTTTGAAGCTTCTCGAAGGTCAATTGATTAATTTTAATAAAAATAGTAAAGATTATGCGTTTTTAAATTCAAATACAATTAAAGGTTATGATGATCTCAATAATCTATTTTTTGGGGTACTAGCCAAGCAACAAAATGAACGTTCTGAAAATAACAAAAAGTTATTTGCCAAAATACCATATTTGAATAGCTCACTATTTGATCCACAATCAGAATCATTAGAAAAATCATGTTTTGCGATTAGCGCACTCAATTATAACCGTACACTACCAATAGATACTAAAACAATACTCAAAGATAGAGCAGGCAAAAAACTCGCTGGAGAGAAAAATGCTCTCGAATATTTATTTGAGTTTTTGAATGCTTATAACTTTGCAAGTGATAGCAATGATGAGATTCAAGAAGATAGTAAAACTATTATCAATGCAGCAGTATTGGGGTTAATTTTTGAAAAGATAAACGGTTATAAAGATGGTTCATTTTACACGCCAAGCTTTATCACAATGTACATGTGCCGTGAAACTATTCGCCGTGCTGTAGTTGAGCAGTTTAATAAAGCAAAATCTTGGAATTGCCTATCATTTGATGAGCTTTATAATAAGATTGAAGATCGTAATGAAGCCAATAATATAATTAACAGTATTACTATTTGTGATCCTGCTGTTGGTTCTGGGCATTTTTTGGTATCAGCACTAAATGAAATCATTGCGATAAAAAGCGAGCTTAGGATATTGCAAGACAGTGACGGCAAACGATTAAAAGAATATCAGGTTGAAATAGTCAATGATGAATTAATTGTAACTGACGAAGAGGGCGATTTATTTGTATACAATCCAAATAGTAAAGAAAGTCAGCGCGTCCAAATAACTTTATTCCATGAGAAACAAACCATAATTGAAAATTGCCTGTTTGGCGTTGATATCAATCCAAATTCAGTAAAAATTTGTCGGTTGCGATTATGGATTGAATTATTAAAAAATACGTATTACAAAAACAAAGAAAACCACGAACTAGAAACACTACCGAATATTGACATTAATATTAAATGCGGTAACTCGCTAATAAGCCGTTTTGACTTAGATAGTGATTTAATTGAACCACTCAAAAAAGCAAAGATCAAAATATCTGACTATAAAGAAGCTGTACAAAACTATCGCCATGCTCGTGATAAACAGCAAAAAATGGAGATGGCTAAATTTATTGAGCGGATTAAAAATAATTTTGAAACCGAAATTATGTACTACGATAAACGCTCTAAGAATTTAGAAATCAAACAAGCACAATTAAATCACTTATCTACTGATGAACTTTTTGCGACCACTCAGAAAGTCCAAAAAGAAAAAAATAAGAAAATAGAAAAACTTAAAAATGAAGTTTCTATCCTCAGAAAAGAAATAGACGAAATCAAAAGCAATAAAATTTATGAAAGTGCTTTTGAATGGAGATTTGAATTTCCTGAAGTATTGGCTGACAATGGCGATTTTATCGGTTTTGATGTAGTAATTGGTAATCCACCGTATATTTCAGCACTTAATATGAAGCGTGATAACGCTGTTAAAGGATATTTCAAAACTAAATTTAAGTTTACAAATGGAACGTATGATATTTATGCATTGTTTGTTGAGTTAATTAAGTTTATAGGAAATATTAATGTTGTTTATTCTTATATTATTCCTAATAAATTTTTAATTGCACAATATGCTAAAGATTTATTAAATGACTTAAAAATTACTAATTCCATCGAGTATTCAATAGACTTGTCTCAACATAATGTGTTTGAGGAAGCCTCTGTATATCCAATAATAATATTTGGAAAGATAAATGATTCAAAAACATTTAGAAATTTGATGGTAAATAATTTAGACGACTTTATTAAAGAAAATATACTTAATGAAATTAAACCATTAAAGACTTTTAAAACCCTGAAAGACTATGGGATACTAATTCAATCCGGCTTAGCTGGATTTCAAGCTGAAAGCATTAAGCCATATCTGAGTGAAGAATCAAATTCCCATAATATTGATTTTATTGTTAGTGGATGTGTAGACAGATTTTCGTACATGAATAAAAATGTACGTTATATGGGAATGAAGTATGAGAGCTGTTTTATTGATATTAATTGTCCGCTTAGTAGTGAAAAATTATCGTTCTGGACTAATCCAAAGATAGTCATTGCGGGGATGACGAAAAATATTGAAGCAGTATATATCGAGAAACCTATGGGGCTTGGAGTTGGTGTTTATGGTATTTATAACCTTGAGCAAGACATGTTTTATTTATTGGTTGCTATTTTAAATAGTAAGTTTATCAGTTATTATTTTAAAGTTAAATTTAAAGATAAAACTCTATCAGGTGGTTATTTGGCAATTAACAAAAATACGATTCAGGATATTCCTTTTGTCGATATCGATGATGATAAAAAAGAGCAATTAATCTTATTATCAAAGAAGATTAATGACAGTAATATTGATCATTCTACTTTGTTAATTATTGAATTAGAAAAACAAATAGACCAACTAGTTTATGAGTTATATGGTTTAACGGATGATGAAATAAAAATTATAGAGGCTAATTAATTGTGCTTCCTTTAATAATATGTAGGTAATAATATGACACTAGAACGTACCAATGAATATTTGATCAGTTTACTTCATGAGCTAATCAAACTGCCACATGAAACAGAGTGGCTAGAGTTTAAGACCAATAAAGCTAAACCAACAGATATTGGCGAATACATCTCTGCATTGTCAAATTCTGCGGCACTAAAAGGTAAATCTCATGGTTATATGATTTGGGGTGTTGATAATTATAGCCACGATATTGTAGGAACTGTTTTTGATCCATTTGCTGAAAAAATTGGCAATGAAGAGCTAATCAATTGGTTAATACAGCGGTTATCTCCAAGAATTTATTTTTGCTTTTATAGCGTTGATTATAATGGTAAGTCAGTCATCATTCTTGAAATAAATAGCGCAAGTAATACACCTGTTAAATTTACGCATACAGAATTTATTCGCATCGGAAGTTATAAAAAGCCACTCCATGATCATCCTGAAGTAGCTAAAACGTTATGGCGGATTTTAGATCAAACGCCGTTTGAATTACAGCCTGCGGCAGAGCTTATAAGCGAAGATGAAATTTTACAATTACTGGATTATCCAGCATTCTTTGATTTAATTAATCTATCATTACCAGAAAATCGCAACGGAATAATTAGCCGTTTAGCCGATGAAAGATTGATTATTGCTACTGCCATAGCTGGGAAATGGACAATTACTAATTTAGGTGCAATTTTATTTGCCAAAAAATTAAAGCAATTTAGACATCTTGAGCGTAAATCAGTACGCGTTATTTTGTACCAAGGTAATAGTCGTCTTGAAACAATCAAAGAATTTGAATTAAATAAAGGTTATGCTTCTGGTTTTGCAGGACTAATTGAATTTATAAATTCGCAACTTCCACATAATGAAGTAATCGGTACGGCATTGCGCAAGAATGTGTTAATGTATCCTGAATTAGCGGTTCGTGAGTTAGTAGCCAATGCCATAATTCATCAAGACCTGACTATTACTGGTGCAGCGCCAATGATTGAAATATTTGCAAATAGATTAGAGATAACCAATCCTGGTGCGCCAATAGTTGATGTTATTCGCTTTTTAGACACACCACCGCGCAGCCGTAATGAATTAATGGCTGCTTTCATGCGTAGAATAGGTATTTGCGAGGAGCGCGGTAGTGGTATTGATAAAGTGGTTTCACAAACTGAACTATATCAACTTCCAGCACCACTATTTACTGTAATTGACGATAATACTAGAGCGGTTTTATTTTCTTATAAAACTTATAATGAAATGGGAACTCACGAGCGAGCAATGGCGTGTTATTTACACTGTTGTCTTAAATATGTTAACCATGAGTCGATGAATAATGCTTCATTAAGAGAGCGCTTTGGAATTAAAGACGGAAATAGTGCAATAGTTTCTCGAATAATAAAACAGGCTATTGAAGACGGATTAATTCGTTTACATGATCCACTAGCAAATCGTAAATCATGGCGGTATGTTCCTTTTTGGGCTTGATTTTCATTTGATGGTCATTTGATAAAATCGCCAAAGTTACCTTCTGGAAATTATGTTTTATAATTGAAACAGCTTGTTATGTGTTTGGCTTCATTTGATGGTCATTTGCAAAAATCTTTATCTTAACGCTTTCAGCGCTGGCTTCGGGTATGGCGAGTTTTGCTTGCAAAACAGGGATTCAGCGCATAAAATAATAAGGCTTAGAGTTATTCTAAGCCTTATTTCGTTGAATTAATTAATCGCGGCTTGTGATTCAGTCTTAATTATAGTTATCCTATAAATAGCTGAGCGATAGATTGTTCAATAGCTAAACTTAAATTATCCTGTCGATTATCATTTGTCCTAATGCAACGTTTCAAGTTAGCCCATATATGTTCAATTGGGTTTAGGTCAGGTGAATATGGTGGCAGATAAATTAACCTACATCCAACACTTTCAATTAACTCTCTAACTTTAGCTGACTTATGGAAACTTGCATTATCCATAATTACAACTTGATTAGGATTTAATTC
>SSGY01000022.1 GCA_008017145.1 Neisseriales bacterium | reverse complement strand
GTCGAAGGCTTGAACGATGGTCTGCAGTACCAAACTCTCCTAGGTGTAACTGGGAGCGGCAAAACCTATACCATGGCGAATATAATTGCCCAGACTGGACGTGCTGCCTGTATCATGGTGCATAACAAGACTCTGGCGGCGCAACTTTATGCCGAATTTCGCGATTTTTTTCCTGAAAATGCAGTTGAATACTTCGTGTCTTACTACGATTATTATCAACCAGAAGCCTATGTTCCGCATAAAGATTTATTTATCGAAAAAGATTCGGCGATTAATGAACATATCGAGCAAATGCGTCTTTCTGCTACCAAAAATCTTTTGGAACGTGAAGATGTAATAATCGTTGCTACCGTCTCAGCTATCTATGGTATCGGGGACGAAGCCGCTTATCAAAAAATGATTTTACATGTTAAAGAGGGCGAAAAGTTAACCCATGCCGATGCAATTCGTCAATTAGCCAGTATGCAATACCAACGCGCGGATGCCGAATTTAAACGTGGTACTTTTCGCGTGCGTGGCGATACATTAGATATTTTTCCTGCTGAGTATTATGACAAAGCAGTTCGAGTAAGTTTGTTTGATGATGAAATTGATGGAATTTTTCTTTTTGATCCATTGACTGGTAAAGTTGAGCAACGCTTAAGCCGTTTTACCGTATTCCCATCGTCACATTATGTTACGCCACTTGAAACTGTTTTAGCTGCTTGTGATGGGATTAAAGTCGAACTGGAGCAGCGAATTAAAGATTATGAAGCGATTGGTAAAACCATGGAAGCCTATCGGATTAAACAGCGTACTGAGTTTGACCTCGAGATGCTAACTGAGATTGGTTTTTGCAAAGGTATCGAAAATTATTCGCGGCACTTAACCAAACGTGCGCCAGGTGAACCACCTCCGACTCTAATAGACTATTTGCCGCTTAATAGTATTTTGTTTGTTGATGAATCTCATGTGACGATTCCGCAAATTGGTGGGATGTATAATGGCGATCGTGCGCGTAAGCAAAATCTAGTTGAATATGGTTTTCGCCTACCATCGGCAATGGATAATCGTCCGTTACGTTTTGAAGAGTTCGAGGCACGAATGCCACAAACCATTATGGTTTCAGCTACTCCTGGAAAGTATGAGGTGGAGCATCAGGATAACTTGCTGGAACAAGTGGTACGTCCAACTGGTTTGCTTGATCCAGAGATTGAAGTTCGAGCAGTGGAACATCAGGTGGATGATTTGCTTTATGAAATTGGTTTACGTAAAGCGCGTGGACAACGGGTATTGGTAACTACGTTAACTAAAAAAATGTCAGAACGGCTGAGCGAATATTATACCGAAAATGGCGTAAAAGTGCGCTATTTGCATTCAGATATTGATACTGTTGAACGGGTCGAGATTATTCGTGATTTGCGTCTGGGCGTTTTTGACGTTCTGGTCGGGGTAAACTTACTGCGCGAGGGCTTGGATATGCCTGAAGTGAGTTTGGTTGCGGTATTTGATGCTGATAAAGAAGGATTTTTACGCTCAGAACGTTCGTTGATTCAAACTATCGGACGTGCGGCGCGTAATAGTGATGGTTTGGCAATATTTTATGCAGCTAAGATCACCAAAGCCATGCAGTTTGCGATTGATGAGACCAAGCGGCGCCGTGAAAAACAGATTGCCCATAATCTTAAGCGCGGAATTACGCCACAAACGATTATTAAGCCGATTAACGATATTATTGACGGTGTGTATAAAGAGCAAGAGAAGCAACATTTTGCCATGAAATTACCCGAGCACTTGAGTGAAAAAGAAATTACCAAATTAATTAAGCAGCTGGAAAAGAAAATGAAACAACATGCGCTTAATTTGGAATACGAAGATGCAGCAAAATGTCGTGATGAATTAAAAATATTAAAAGATCTATTATTTAAGAATTAATGTGAAAGAATAATTTATGCCAAGTTTTATTATTGGGGTAGCCGGAGGGTCTGGCTCTGGGAAATCAACTGTTACCGAACATATTGTTAGTGCGATTGGTAGTGAACAAGTTGCGGTTATCATTCAGGATAATTATTATCGTGATTTGGCGCATCTAACACCAGAACAACGCCGCAAGGTAAATTTTGATCATCCTGATTCATTTGACTGGGAGCTGATGCTCAAGCACATTGATGATCTGGCGAATGGTTTACCGATTGAGATGCCAACTTACGATTATGCTCGCGATACGCGCAAAGCAGAAACGGTAACGGTATTACCCGCACCAATCATTGTAATCGAGGGTTTGTTTGCGCTGTTGGATAGCAATATGCGTAAATATATGGCACTACGGATTTATGTTGATACTGCCGATGATATTCGCTTTATTCGTCGCTTGGAGCGTGATATTACCGAGCGGGGTCGAACTACTGAATCAGTGATTAAACAATATCTTGAATCAGTGCGTCCGATGCATCGCCAATTTATCGAACCAAGCAAACGTAATGCGCACATAATTATTCCTCATGGAGCGAATAAAGCTGCCTTGGAAATGATCGTTGCTCGGGTTAAAGCGGCAATTAATAATGATGAGCTGTCTGTTTCAGCTTATTTTGAAGAGGTCTAGAAAGTATGAAGCCTTTTATTATTGGGGTAGCAGGTGGCTCAGGATCAGGTAAGTCAACTGTCACCGAGCAGATTATTCATGCCGTTGGAGAGGAAAACGTTACAATTTTTATTCAAGATAATTTCTATCTGGATCGTTCTAATCTCACCATGGAAGAGCGCGAGAAAATTAATTTCGATCATCCAGCTGCACTAGACTGGAAATTAATGACTAAATTATTAGATGACTTGGCAAATGGTGTTCCAGTTGAAATGCCACAATACGATTTTACTTCGCATACCCGATTAGCAGAAACTAAAACAGTGATTCCTGCACAAATTATTGTAGTTGAGGGAATTTTTGGTTTATATGATGAAGTCATGTGTAAACAAATGGCGCTGCGGATTTTTGTCGATACTGCTGGTGATATTCGTTTAATGCGTCGTTTAAAACGTGATATTAGTGAGCGTGCCCGCACGTTGGATAGCGTTATTGAACAATACAGTAAATTTGTCCGCCCGATGTATAAGAAATTTGTTGAGCCAACCAAAGAAGCTGCGCATATCATTATTCCGCATGGTTCTAACAAGGCTGCGATTGAAATGATTGTTTCACGGATTCATTCGGTGTTAAGCAAACATCAGATTAATCTTGATGATGATTTATTTTTTGAGGAAGAATAACTAAAATCATTCTTTACTTGTTTGAATTTGTTTTGTCATAAAATTGCCTACTAGTATTTCGAATAAATTTGAGTGTAATTAAATTGCACAAAATTTTTGGTGAAATGAAGAGCAAAAGTGAATAATTTTAGAGTATGTCATAATTTTGTGTCAATCTGATTTCTACTTCATTTAAATCAGATTTTCCCAAACTTGATTAACCTTTGTTGACATGCCAAGTTTAGCGCTAGCTAATGTGTCTAATTTGGGTTGGTACTAATATTGGGGGCTTGACAATATTAATAACTTTAATAATCAACTTCTTGTCATACATAGTTTAAATAATAATATGTGTACAAAAATTGAAAATATAATTGTTGCTCCCCACCAAATCAATAAATTATCCAATCCGTGACTACTAACAAAATATGCGGCATATATAGATATAATAAACTGTAGACTAGCCATCACTAACCCAGGATTCCATTCCTTATGTTTGATAGCCTGCACTATATGAGTTAGACAATTCATTACACTAAAAATAATAATTAATAAACCAAAACCAATATTTACATAATAACACAACAGTCCAAAGACCAGAAATGCACACCATACCAGCAGAATATTAATCCAAAATACTTTAGTATCGGTAAGTATTTCTTGTCCATCTGGCAACTTATTAATAACACGATTAATATATTGCTTAAAACCACCAGGTTTGTAATGTTCTTCCGTTTGATGATACAAATATAATGGAATATTGACCAATGACCAAAACATTGGATCATGAAACGAAAAATTCTTAAATAACAAGTATGTGGCAACTACTGCAAACCACGGCGTTATTTTTGCCCAATTTTGATTTTTTGCTAAATAATTTACCATGCTTCACCTCCTACGATGATGTGTCAAGTTACTCTACAAACCAAACACACCTTACTTAAATTAACTACCTAAGATACTTATTTATTCAACATTAGATAGCACCTAAAACTCTTTTTCCAATTGGTCGTATTTCTCGGATGTTTTGTACAAAGTCCGTAAGGTACCAACCATTTTTTAACGTATAGTAAACTATTGTTGATAACTTTCTGGCTGTTGCAACTATCGCTTTAGCAAAACCTCGTTTGGTTTTATCTTATCGTAAAACCCAAACAGTTTCTGGTTATACTTAATGGCAATTAATGCACATTCCAATAATGACTTGCTAACTAAGCTTGTAAAATTCCAAGTATGACAACTTAATTTGTGGTTCATCCCTAGTTCCAGATATTATTGTATATGATTCTAAGTATACTCTCATCCCTGATTCATCATTAATGAAATAATTATCGCTTCAATAGAATCAAGTAAATAAACATAATTATAAGACTGATTCCTATTTAATAATGGTTTATTTTCACGTTCACATGTTTTATCAATTGCCAAAACCATATTAGTGTGTAGTACACCAATATTTTTTTGATATACTTCGAATAATGAATAGCCAACACCAGAGATCAATAGAGTGAAACTTCAGCACATTCAAAATGTCTACCTCGGTATGTTTTGGTATAATAACATCTTGTTACAATTGTATATTGTGTATGTTTTGAGGCTATTTTCAGGAGTTTTTTTGGTTGAGTCACTACGTTACATGATGGACAAAGAGAGTATATTAATAAAAGTAGAAGCTATAGTTGATTGACAACCCATAGCGGATAATCTAAATGTAAAACTCAGTAAAGAAGTAATGCGCGGTCAAGTACCTTATGATTATCTGAGTTTACTCAAGGTTCTTCTATTACAACAATGGCATCAACTAAGTGATCCTAAGATGGAAGAAGCTCTGCATACTAGAATCGACTTTATGTGGTTTACTGGCTTTGGTTTAGCAGATAAAGAAATGCATGTACCAGATGAAACTACAATTTGTAGATTTAGGAATAAGCTAGTTAAACAAATTCTGGATGCAACTTTAATTGAAGCCCGCAGTTAACTCACAAGCCAAACCAAAGCTAATTGCGAAGATCGTAATGAAGACGATATTGATAATTCAGGTAGTGGTGGAGAGCTATTTGAATTAAGTGCTAACCAGCAATCAAATGTCGAAATAGATTCAGATGCAAAATGGCTTAAAAAAGGCAAACGTAACAGTTTATAGTAACAGATGCCACTGATGGCTATTATGAACATTTAATGATAACACCAGCGAATCAATCTGAGATGACTAGTTTAGAGTAAGTGCTGCAACCAGTAATTGAAGAAGCCGCACCTAAATTCCTGCAAACAGACAAAGGCTACTCTTCGGAAGCTAACCGTGAATTTCTAAAAACAAATAACATTGGTAACGGTATTATGGACAAGGCTAAACGCAATACTAAACTTACATTCGCAGAGGCTTCTGATTGATGGTTTTATTGCTTTTATCGAAAATTGTTTTAATGATATTTCTTTAAAATAATCTGTTTCAATAAAGAAAGATTATATCCCAAGTCTTATGAGTATTGACAAAGTTGATTATTTCAGCATATCACTTTGACCATTTAACATCAAAAATCTCTTTATATTTCAACTGTGGCAATAGTGCTGAGTTCTTCGTGTTAAGATTATAAATGATTACGCTATTATTTTTAATATATGCTACCAGATTATTATTGGGTGCAAAACTACCAGATAATATTTTTCCAGAATCAATTTTTATTGTTTTAGCCGTAGCCAAATTGTAATACATAAGATCATATCTTCCTCGACTGCCGTGGACATACAATATTTTTGATCCGTCATTTGAAATTCTTCCGGTAATATTAT
>SSGY01000176.1 GCA_008017145.1 Neisseriales bacterium | reverse complement strand
TTCTGGATTATTATAGGTTACTAATGTAACTGTTATAGCTCGTTAACAATTTAGGTTATGTTAAAATTTGAATATTATTCACTGATTTAGTAAATTCGTTATAGCTCGTTAACAATTTAGGTTATGTTAAAATTTGGTTATCTGAATATACGCTTAAATCAGAGTTATAGCTCGTTAACAATTTAGGTTATGTTAAAATTTTATCAACTAAAGATACTCAGTTTGGTAGGTTATAGCTCGTTAACAATTTAGGTTATGTTAAAATAACAAGCAAAAGCAACGCAAGCAGTTGATAGTTATAGCTCGTTAACAATTTAGGTTATGTTAAAATTGTACAAAACTAGAGTATTCAGCGTTACTAGTTATAGCTCGTTAACAATTTAGGTTATGTTAAAATTCTGGATTATTATAGGTTACTAATGTAACTGTTATAGCTCGTTAACAATTTAGGTTATGTTAAAATTTGAATATTATTCACTGATTTAGTAAATTCGTTATAGCTCGTTAACAATTTAGGTTATGTTAAAATAGAAAAAGAAATCAAACGCATTTTTATTGAGTTATAGCTCGTTAACAATTTAGGTTATGTTAAAATTGTACTTAAGAATAACCCCAGCTGGTGTCCGTTATAGCTCGTTAACAATTTAGGTTATGTTAAAATCTTTGCTGATTGATATGTGATAAATCTGACGTTATAGCTCGTTAACAATTTAGGTTATGTTAAAATTAGTCGATCTGGGAATGCTGCACCTAGTGCGTTATAGCTCGTTAACAATTTAGGTTATGTTAAAATTATCTCTATTTAATTGCCTTAATTGCTTCTGTTATAGCTCGTTAACAATTTAGGTTATGTTAAAATTCTTGTTTATATGCTTGTTCTATCTTTAATGTTATAGCTCGTTAACAATTTAGGTTATGTTAAAATCCTGTCGTAACTCTTATTGAACTAGTTACTGTTATAGCTCGTTAACAATTTAGGTTATGTTAAAATGCTTATCAAGTAACTAATTGATAAAATTACTTTAATTGCTGAATTTTATTTTTAAAATTGGTCGTATTGTATTTAAATTTACTCTTATATAATATAAAATTTTGACATAACCTAAATTGTTAGTTTGCTATAATAAGACGAAAAGTCGTAAAGCTGACATCTTACTGTCAAATTATTTCTAAAACAGTAGCAACTGTTTTTGTTCTTTATTGATCTTTTCCTGTTTTGACGGTTGACCGACTAAGAAATACATTTGGCTATATTGTTTTTCGGTAACTTTCATGATTCTTACATTGCCATGTTCGGGAGCATTTGCTTCAATGCGACGGATGTGCTTTTCAATTGCATCGTGCCCATTGCAAAGCCTACAATAGACTGAGTATTGTAACATATCATAACCTTCTTTAAGTAAGTAGTTATGAAAGCGTTGGTATACTTGGCGTAGTCTTTTGGTGCTAACTGGCAAATCATAAAACACGATTAATCTCATCCATCTAATCTCAGAAAACATTTTATTAATCCATATTGCTGCGTTCAATCCATGCTGGTAATGATGGCAGTTTTATTAATTGAAAATTGTTATCATTGATACAACTGATGAAGCTTTTTATCATGATATCAATCGAATTAAGTAGTGTAGTAAGTTTATTATCAATGACGACAATATGATTAAGAATATCAACTAATTGTGCTTTGATTTCGGTTGATAACTCCAAGGTCTGAGCGGTTTCAACTAAGGTATAGACATACCAGTCAATGTATGGGCGATAAGGTTCAATGAAATCATCTGCCAAATTAAATGCATTGAGTTGATTATTATGAAAGATTCCCAACGTTGGCAATAATCCATATCCAACTAGACTCCTACAAATTAAGCTACGGATAATTGTATAAGCATAATTGAGCAATCCATTGATATTCAGATAATCATCGTTAGCTACAGTCATGCGATTTTTGTTAATGCGGATGAAGTCGTCCCCAAAAATACTTGGGAAATAAATTCTACTTGCCTGAGCCTCGTTGTTGTTTTTATCACCAGATAACACCGTATGTGCTAAATGAGTTAATTTAGCGATGTTAGGGCTTAAAGAAAAAACACGTTCTAAGCTTGCAGCCTGATTCGTGATTTTTTGTTCGATTACGCTTTGCCATAAGCGCTTTTTAAACGGCTGTGACAGATTTAGCTGCATTTGTAGTACTAAATTTTGTCGTGAGTGTGGTAAATAACTGTGGAATATACCATTGGGAAGATGCGTTTTATCACAGCTAATCACGACAATATTATTTTCTGCACATTTGCTTAATAAGCTTACGGTTAAACTAATCGCATAGTGATTGATTATAAGACACGCAATATCTTCAAGTGCAACTGTAAACTTATCTTGCCCTTGAGTTATCTGCAGTTGCGATTTGGCAACTTGCAAATAACTAGGCTTACTAATCATTACGCAGCGAAATGTCATTTTTGAGGTTTCATTTGACTAAAATCAAGACGTGCTTCAGCATCTATTTTGCTAATATTACCAAGAACGTCGACTTGATATTTTTCTAAAGCCGTATGTACTTTAACTCCAATACCGCGAATTTCCTTTGAGCCATCATGAATCAATATTATTAGTGCTCCTGTTGCTCGATCGGTACCACGATAATAACCAAAGTAGGTTTCTTTTTTAGTGATTATTTTAATTAGATCATTTGGATAAAGACCAAAGCAAAAAGTGTAGGTCTCATCAATAATTGTCCATTCCTTTTCTGGCTTACTTTGTAAAATAGCTCGATCAGGTAATTTATCTTTGATTACATCCGATAAGTAAACTGGTACAATATAATTTTTACCCCCTTTAGTAAATATATCAATTCTAATCATACCTCCATTATCGGCTATTCCTTGATTTACCTCAACTCCTGTATTTTGTGCCTGAATTACTTTGACTGTTTTAATTTGATTCTCGCTTGGTGTTCCATCTTTACGTGGGGCAAATAATGGCTCAGCAAAAGCTTTTTTTGCATCATTATCATATTTTTCGAGACGTTCTTTTAGTAGTTTATAGATATTAGGGTTATGCTGTTTGTAAGTTGGACATAAATCTACAATATCACCGTTTTTATCCAACTTTAAATAATAATCATTTTTAGTTTTAGGGTAAAGAGATTTGTTAATCGTCGAAAATGGTTTACCATTGTTATATTCTGCGACTGGATTATCAACATATTTTTTAGAGCGTATTGTATCTAAGTGTACCTGTCCCGTTACGGAGCGCTTGGGCATTCGTGAGACAAACACTTGATTAACTTTCAATAAAATCTCAGTTCTGAAGTTAATATTTGGCATCGGGAACCTATCAAATACTTCACCACTTTCTGGGTCGGTATAAGTAGCATCTTGATTTTTACCATAGCTTTTTGCCTGCATAAAAGCAGTAATTTTTTGCTGTATGCTGGTGGTCACAGCAGCAATCACGCAAGCATCTTGTGCATGATGAAGATCATTTTCCTCTCGTGATTTCGCTAACCCCCAATGTGAGCGAATAAATGCGGTAGCTTGCCCAGTTAATACTCGTACACGTCGCTTATTTTTATCACCCAACTCAGCAAAATGTAAATTATGTTCTAGATAATTTTTGCAAAAACTAGAGATATAACGAGTATCATTTAAGTTGCGCTCAATAAATTTGTCTTGGTCAAACTTTTTAGTAAGTAATAATTGATATTTTTTATAGCTAAATCCTGCTTGTTTACCATGTTTGAGTAAGTTCTCGCAACGCTCCACGAAATTATGCCATTTTTGTTCATTATTTCCATTTGCCGCAATATATTCATAGGGAGTTTGATTGCCTTTGCGTTGATTCTCGGCAGTTAAGCATAATACTTTATTACTTAAACTATCATCAAAACTACGTGAGAATGGAATAATATGATCAATCTGTGCTAAATTCACTCCATGGCGAATTTCATCTAAATTGATTGATTCACCACTATAGATACAATGCCCATTTTGTTGTTTCCACAGCTTATACTTGGTGAGCTCATCTTTGGCAGGAGCTCGCTTAAAGTATTCTGTAAATTGTGCAACCATTTTTTCATTATTAGTTTTATTTTCTTTTTGAAATTTACTTATTTCATTGCGTTGTTGTGCAGTTTTACCTATGTCACGAGCTAGCTCGGTGTTAATTTGATATGGCGAACCATAAATAGCAATAATTGCGTTAATAACTTTGCGTACCTGACTAATTGCTCTGATTACAACTGGATTAGTTAATTCTTGATCTAAACCTAAAGCTTGAATAGTTGGTAATTTTATGCTTCGTTGTGATTGTTGTGCACTATGATTGTAACCTGCCGATGCACACGCTTCATCATAGCGTTGCCCTAATTCTAGGAATGGGATAATCTTATTTAGTGCTATTAGAGAGAGGCTAATATTTTTATCAAAGCTTATACCGTCATCAAGTAACGCACTAATAATTAAAGTCTGTTCTTCTATTTGGAAATTATGTGGATGTTTGGTAAATGATTCAGCTAATGCTTTATGTATCGTTTCATCCGTTTTATTATAGGTGAGAGAGATGGCAATTTCATCCATAAGAGCAGCGTTACTGTTTAAATTACTCCAAGTTACGTCTCCAATATGATTACTGATGGATGTTTTTAATTCATGATAAGCTTTAAACTCTAACTCCTTGATTTTTTCCTTTTTTTCACACTCCAAAAAGTCATCATTGGAATTATATTTTACAAAATTAAAACGTGCTTCATCAGGTAGATTTAGTGATTTACGAATATCAGCGAATGTTTTGAATGGCTTTGTTTTGCGTGCGATGGCTAAATCGTAAATGTGTTTGATTTCAGATTGACTAAGCCGATGCTCTATTGAGTCAAGTGCGTAATAGATATTGTTTAGTTTTGATAACGCAATAAATTTTTCACTGCTGAAGCAAGCTTTTGGTGCGCGCTTTTCTGCTTTTTCAAATTGACAGACTCCTACCATTTTTTGTATTTCTTCAGCTTTTGCAAAGTCACGTTGCCAATTAAACATTTTTAAATAGTTCTCAATAAACTCATTCGAGATTAGAGAGTTGCCAAGCTGCTGCTGTTTTTCTAAAATTAACTTGGCTTCTGCTTCAATATCCGAGCGTTGTAGCATTACGCGGTATTCTCCAAAGCGATTACGGCGATTAGATGCGAAGCTATCATCTCTATAAAGCATTTCGCCAATAGAACGGTAAGATTTATCAATTAAGAGCTGATGATTTTCTTTTAGTTGGTTATTTATTTTACCATCAACCGATTTATCATTTTTACGGTTGGATTTGAACCCACGATGCTTTGCTAAGTGGATCAAAATTTGCGCTAATTGAGCATTGCTTAATTGGTGATCAAGTGCTTGGTAACGTAGTTCATAAACGTCATATCTCGAGGTTTTAGAAGATGTTTTTTCTGAAGAGTTAAATAATTTGGCTAATTCATCTTGCGTAAGTATGCCAGATTGAATTAGAGATTCTTTTATTTTTGCCATGCGATAAGCGCGGCGTCTAATTCTGCGCCTTTGTCCGCGTGCTAACCGTCGTGGTGTCGCAAGCGATTCTTTAGTTTTAGGGTTTTCTGCGGCATCAAATAAATGAACCCCACATTTTTCAATAGTTGATTTATCTATATCATAGATAGCCCAGCCAATTGAAGCGATTCCTAAGTCAAGTCCTAATACATAGCGCATACTAATTACCTCATCTAAAAATAGTTAAGTTAATAAAACCACTAATTATTCTGGTAAGTTATTCCATGCGCTCGTGTTTTAATCTGTATCTATCGTGATTAGTTTTTGCTTTCGATCATATTTAAAGACTCCAAGCTATCGGCAAAAAACTGTTTAAATGTCTGTAGCTCAGTTTTACCAATATCGCCACGACTAATTCCATTTGCTAAAAATGAAATAGCGTAAACATGACCATTGCGGGCATAGAAGTAGCCAGAGTAAGCCTTGGTGTCAGACAGTGAACCAGTTTTGGCATGAAGCTGGGTTTTATATCTAGCAAATTCGGTTTGTAGAGTACCTGATTCACCGGGTGTTGGGAGGCTGTTAATGAAATTACTGGATTCTTTATCATGATACATCGTATAGAGCAATGTTGTCATATGTGCGGCAGATAGTTGCTCATAGCGCGATAGTCCGCTACCATTTTCTACTTTAAGCTCTGGGAAATTTAGGTTTTGCTTGAATGTCTGATAGTAGATGTTTTTAGCATTTTCATATGTAGCATCATTGGTTGAGCGATATGCACCTAGGGAAAGTAGCATGCTCTTGGCATAGAGATTATTGCTTTGTTTGTTCATCTGCCACATCGTTTGCGCCAAAGGTTGGGAGGTTATCTCTGCAATAGGTATCGTCGAGGCTGGTGCATTGCCAATAATGATTTTGCCTTTGAGCTTGATGTGCTGCTGTTTCAAAATCAACGCAACCAGTTGTCGATTGTATTGATTAGTGTCTAAGAGATAGAAATTAATATTTTTTCCATCACAGCTAGCTGGTATATTGCCAGTTAAAACAAAATCACTAGTTTTCTGCTTTTTAGATTTTGAAGCAGAAGCCCGTGATTTATTGATGTTGACATAATCACTTAAATCATTACAAGCAAATTTAGCATTAATTAATTTCAATTGGTTATCGAACTTTAATTTGCCACTACGATAGGTATCAAATGTGATCTTATTGGCTTTAATGTGTAAAGCTAGAGTAGAGATATTCTCATCGATGATTAGAGATTTTGGATCAACTGAGTAACTGGCATATGGCTCAGGATAGAGTTCACTACTCGGGACATTTTGGTTAAAGATATGAGTATCTAAAATTAAATTCCCTTGAATAGTATTAATCCCATTATGCTTTAAAGTCATAAACAGATTAGTCACCGATTGAGTGGTTAACATCGGGTCACCACCACCAATTAGATAGAGATTACCATCCAAATTATCTTGTTTAACTTTGCCACTATAACTAAGCGTTGTTTTCCATGTAAAATTAGCCCCAAGGTTCTGTAATGCAGCATAACTGGTTAATAGCTTCATGTTTGAGGCTAAAAGCATTGGAGTTGATTCACGGTACTGATAAATAATATCTGCATTCGTGCTATCAATTACACTAACAGCAACTTTATTTTTTAATGCATTGGGGATTGTGGGTAGAATTTGGGGTACAGCGAAGCAGGGAGTGATTAAGAGTAGTAGTGTAGTGATAAATTTAATTTTATTTGCGTGCACGCTCAAGCCTTTTTTGATTTGGGGTTTTATTTAGGGGGCGATATATCTCGATGCGATCACCATGTTTTAGCTGATATTGCTCAGGGCTAAATTGTCGTTTGCCAAAAATACCAACTGGTAAACCAAGTAATTCATACCCAGGGAAGAAATCTTGAATTTGCGAGCGTGTAATAGCATCAGCAATAGAGCAGGGTAGCTCAACTTCAAGAGTTACAATTTTTTGTAAGGAATTAGTTGCAAAAACAACTTCAATTTTAATCATTTGCGATAAATCTCATGAGCTTTTTTAACGAAACTATCAACGATATTTTTAATAACAAATTCAAACACAGCACCAATTACTTTTTCAATGATGATGTTGCTGAATTTATAATCAAGTTTAAAGTCAACCTTGCAGCCATATTCGGCAAGTGGAGTAAATATCCAATGACCTTTAAGATGCATAAATG
>SSGY01000148.1 GCA_008017145.1 Neisseriales bacterium | reverse complement strand
TATGGATAAGAAATATTCATTGACTTTGTGCCTTAATCATTATACTCTAAAATAGCAAAAACTGGATAGCCTTGCTCTTTAATTAATTGACTACCATTTAGATATAATAGATCACTAACCACAGCACATTCTGCTACTTCAGCACCTAACTCGGTAATTAAAGTACATGCAGCAAGCATCGTACCACCTGTTGCGATCAAATCATCAATAACCAAAACTTTATCACCACGGTGAACCGCATCAATATGCATTTCCACGGTATTAATATCACCATACTCTAAAGTATAGCTCTTAGAAACGGTAGTATATGGTAACTTACCTTTTTTACGAATTGGTACAAAGCCAATCCCTAATTCATAAGCAACAATAGGTCCAAAAATGAAACCACGAGCATCTAAACCAGCTACCGTAGTAATACCCTTACCACGGTAACGCTCAACCAAAATATCTACCACTGCACGAAAAGCTTGTGGATCTTTGAGTAGCGTAGAAATATCGCGAAACATAACTCCCGGTTCAGGCCAATTGGGAATATCACGAATTGAGTCACGAATCATCGCTAAAGTTTGTTGGTTATATGCCATATTACTGCTCCACTTATTTATTTATTGATAGTTGTATTCACGATTGCCACAGCCTCATCACAACGACGTTTAATTTCTGCAAAATCATGCGCTGCTGTTAATTTAGCTTCAACAATTGACGATAATCCTACAGCAAAAATATTCGGTAACTCCAAGTATTTTTGCATATTTTCAACAGTTACTCCACCAGTTGGACAGAACTTAAGCTGTGGTAGCGGTGAAGCTAATGCTTTAATGACATTATACGCATTATATGGTTCGGCGGGGAAAAATTTAACGTGATTAATCCCGTTGTTAAGCGCGTCCATTGCCTGTGATGGTGTACAAATGCCGGGAACAAAGCGCACTTTATCAGCAAACTCTTTACCCACTGTAAATAGCTCTTCCGTCACGCCAGGAGAAATAATATATTGTGAACCTGCATTATAAGCTTGCAAAAAATTTTCCCGAGTAAGAATAGTTCCAGCTCCGACCACCATTTCTGGTAATTCTTTGGCAATTTTAGCAATAATCTCTAACGCATTAGATGTCCGCAGCGTAATTTCCATATTATTAATGCCTGCAGATAACAATGTTTCAGCTAGAGGAATAGCTGCGGCTACATCATTAATTACCACTACAGGTACAATTTTATTGGTTGCAAAAACTTGTTCCATTGTCTTCATTATTAACTCCCTTTTTGTAATTTGTTTTGAATAACAACTTCTGATAGTCTGACTGCTTTTCTCGCTCTCTCAGTCACTTCAGAATAGTTTTTAGTTGCTATTAATTTGGAATCTGCAATTGAAGATAAACCGACAGCAACAACATTATCTAGCGCTAAATATTTCTCCATATTATCAAAATTAATTCCGCCATTTACCGCAAATTTTGCTTTTGGAAACGTATGAGCATAAGTCTTGAGTAATTCATAGCCATTCATTACCTCCGCTGGAAATAGATTCATTACCTCAAAACCACGCGATAAAGCATCCATAATGTGTGATGGAACTATCATACCCGGTAAAAAATGCGCATCATTATAACGCGTCCGTGCCGCGGTAAATAACTCAGGCGTAATCCCTGGTGACGAAATAAATTTAGCACCAGCGATACTTGCATTCAAGAATCCAGCAGCATCCATAATACCAGCCACTCCAACCGTAATATTAGGTAATTTGTCGTTGATGTACTCAACTGCAGCCAAAGATTTAGCTGATAGTAACCTAACAGCAATAACATTAATTCCACCATCAAGCAAAGCATTACAAATAGGTTCAATTATCTCTTTACATTCAAGACTGACCGTTGGAACTATCTTCTTTAACCCAAAAATTTGTTCAATTGTTTTCATTTAATTAATCCTTTCTTAGAATAAAGTAGCACCATCTTCAGAATTACTCAAATTAGGGCGCATTTTATTAAATAACTCTCGTCCAAAATTAATTTGATTCGCACTCAAATCAGGAGTATTTTCAATGCGTTTTGCTAATTCATCATCCGAAACATGCAACTGCAAAGTTCCATTTTCTAAATCCAGCTCGATAATATCATCATCAATCACTTTAGCAAAATTACCACCACTTAGCGCCTCAGGTGTCATGTGAATTGCGTTAGGAACTTTTCCTGATGCACCTGACATCCGCCCATCTGTTACCAAAGCCACTTTATAACCTTGATCTTGAAGTGATGCCAATGCTGGCGTTAACCCATGTAATTCTGGCATACCATTGGCTTTTGGTCCTTGATATTTTAATACTACCACCACATCATGGTTTAATTTACCCTCTTTGTATGCAGCCAATACTTCATCTTGGCTATGGAAAACACTCGCTGGAGCTTTAACATAACGATGTTCTGACGCAATAGCTGAAATTTTACTCACACTGCGCCCCAAGTTACCACTGAGTAAACGCAAGCCACCTTCATGACTAAATGGTTCATCTTTAGAACGTAAAATAGTATCATCTAAATTGAACGCATCTGTCCACTCAAGCTGTTCATTATTTAAACGCGGAGTTTTGGTATATTGAGTTAAACCATTACCAACCACAGTTTTTACATCATCATGTAAATAACCACCAGCCAGTAGTTGCTCCATAATATAGGTCATGCCACCAGCTTCATGAAATTGGTTTACATCATTAGAGCCATTAGGGTAAACCTTAGCCAACAATGGTACAGCTTTAGATAAGTCATTAAAATCGTCCCAAGTTAAAGAAATCCCTGCCGCTTTAGCAATCGCTGGGATATGCAAAGTATGATTAGTTGAACCACCAGTTGCCAATAACCCTATAATGCCGTTAACAATACTTTTTTCAGTTACAATCTCACACAATGGTGTGAAATTATCCCGTTGTGCAGTATTTTTAACAATTTGTGCCGCGGCATAATCAGTTAATTTTCTGCGTAGTGGTGTATTTGGTGTTACAAACGCAGCACCTGGAATATGCAGCCCCATCGCTTCCATTAACATTTGGTTGGTATTTGCCGTACCAAAAAAGGTACAAGTTCCCGCTGCATGATATGATTTAAATTCAGATTCAAGCAATGCTTCTTTACCTACTTTACCTTCAGCAAATAATTTACGTGTTTCCGCTTTATCTTTATTGGATATTCCGCTAGGCATTGGGCCACTTGGGATAAAGATGGTTGGCAAGTAACCATAAGTTAAAGCACCGATCAAAAGACCTGGTACAATTTTATCGCAGATACCAAGGCAAATCACACCATCAAAAACATTATGTGATAACGATATCGCCGTGCTCATGGCAATAATATCCCGGGATAACAAAGATAGCTCCATCCCAACTTGCCCTTGCGTAACGCCGTCACACATTGCCGGAACGCCACCAGCTACCTGCGCGGTTGCATTTTGTTCAATAATTGTATCTTTCAGAATTTCAGGATAGCGATAGTATGGTTGGTGAGCGGAAAGCATATCGTTGTAGGCAGTCACGATTCCGATATTAGGACTTTCAATATTTTTAAGGCGAATTTTTACCTTATTATCTTCAGCTGCTGCCACGTGGGCTAGATTAGTACACGCCAGTTGGTCACGTTTAACGCGCTTCCCATATTGTTCTTTCATCCGCGCCAAATACGCAGCACGTGTTTTAGCACTGCGTTCAATAATTCTTTGCGTTACTTGTTCAACTACTTTGTTCAGCATAATTCACCTGTGAAAAATTTTTTAGAGTAAATAATATGATATGTGCCGTAATGGCAAGAATAATTATAGTTAATGCTAATGGCATTATACTTGTTGGGTTAAAGAGATTAATTATTGCCGTGATTACCGCAGATCCTGCTACACTACTAAAACTAAATAGTGCCGAAGCGCTGGCAAAATTGTCACTAATTGAAGACATTGCCAAAGCAGACGCATTTGCAAAAACCAAACCACTGGCAAAAAATATTAAGCCTAAAACCAAGAAGAATTGTACTTTACTAAGTGAATCATTAAGCGCAAAACTTAACAATATAAACCCGCTACATAAAACTAAAAACACACCAAGCTGCAAGACCTTCTCTAAACCATAGCGTACTAAATGAGAGTTAATATAACAACCAGCAACATAAAACCCAGATAAAAGCAAGGCTAACAAACCAAAATCATCAGGCGTAAGCCCTAAACGAGTTTCCCAAATAAATGCAGCAACGGCTAGATAAGCCATAAACACCGAATACATTAATGTAGCGATCAGGTTATAGTGCATGTATTCGCGGTTGATACAAATTACTTTATAATCACGGAACATGTTTCTAAGATTAAATTTTCGTACTTGTACAACAGGTTTAAAGGGAAATTTCCACGCAACAGCAAGAGATGCAAGATTGAATAAGAATAAAAAGACAAAAATAGCCCGCCAATTAAAGTGATGCTGAATTACTCCGCCTAAAAAAGGCGTAACATCAACACTTAGCGCAAAAGCCATACTTAAATATGAAGAGTATTTAGCGAACTCTTTACCCTCAAAATGATCGCGTAATAATGCGCGCCCAATGCCATTGGTACTACTAAAACCAAAGCCTTGAACAAAACGGTAAAAAATAAAAGCGTACACACTGTCGGTATAAAGACAACCGATAGTTCCAAGTAATCCAACAACCAAGGCAATCATAATAACCTTGCGTCGTCCGTAACAATCCGCTAAAGAGCCGAAAAATAAAGCTGGAGCCAGAGAACCAAAAATAAACGCAGTGAATGAGTATTGGATAAGCGTGTCGCTAGCATGAAAGCTAGCGCCAATAAAAGGCAGTGCGGGGATATACATTTCAGCAGCAATTGCACCTATGGTCGATAAGATCAGAGTCAATGCCAGTAATTTAAACATTCAAATATCCGCCTAGTATAAAATGCAATTTTATAGATTATAGGAGATATTATACTACCAATACAACTCTTACTCTGGCTTAATTTGCGTTGAACAATGAAGGTATATTTTGATTTGTCCGCTAGAGTTTATTCCATTATTAAATTGATGAGCTGATTGAAGGATAATTAGAGATAATGTACAGATTAATTAGTTCTTATCTGCAATTTCTTTGAGATGCGTATCCTCTAGTAAATCCTCATTTAAGATTATAATACACGGCTTCCATAGTGATTTTGGCATATCCAGATAAAAACCTGCATTAATAGCAGCGTCCATCAACATTTTAGTATTAGTACCAGTGATTGAGAATTTGGGACATATTTGATTAGCAAGAATTGTTGCTATAGTAGTTCGTGCCAGATTCAAAATTTGAGCGATTTGCTCCTGTGTTGCACCATTAGTCAGCAAAAATAGTATTTCTAGTTCCCGAGAGGAAAATTGTTTTTTAAACTCTTTATCTTCAACTTTTATATTTGGTTTTCTTAAATGTCCCTGAAAACGCAAAACATAACTTTCAACTGAGGTTGAATTAATTGCTACTACCTCTCCACTCCCATCAATTATAGGGGCATAGTTGGTAAGATGTATCACAAATTTGCCATTATAGGGAAGCATATCTATAAACTGTATTACTTTACCGCGCGAAAAAACCAGCTGCTGAAGATAGCGTATTTTCTCGCAATAAAAGACAAACTCCTCGTGATTTTCTCGTTTATATTGATCTTTAAACAGCAGCTTCATATACTCTTCCGTACAGAAGTTTTCTGATGAAATTTGCTTAAATTGTTGCCAATCTTCAATTCCGAGTATTTTTTTACTTTGATTAGTAGCTATTACAATCTGAAACTCATGATCAATCAGTAGTGCACATATTTCCCTATCAATTAATGGCTTGAAGTACAACTCAATATATTGAGCTAATGATTCTTTATACTCTTCTGCCCTATGTGCTTTTACTACTGACATGATAAATCATTCCTTTACTTAAACCGCTAACCTCATTCAATTAGTTATAATAACTTAATCTTGCGCATAATTTATCACTATTGCGTTAATTTTTATCAGCTCTTGGAAATATATTATATCTCAATCAAAGTTAAGGTTGATAATTATCATACTGTTATGAACCTATTTTATTAATTTAATAATTAGTATTAACATCCTCATTTTTTGTCGTATGTTTTGCATCATTTCATATTTGCTATATAACCCATTTCATAGTCAAAATTGACTATTGTTAAGTTCTTAAACTAGTTCTATAATTCTGCTATCAACAAAAGAAGTTGAGTTTTTAAATTAAAAAGGGAAATATTAAATGAAAAAATTATTAACTGTTATTCTTGGCGCTTCTTGTTTTACTTTTGCAAACGCAGCAAACATTCAATTTTTTCAGGATAGTAATTTTAAATAGTCGATGCTAAATAACCCCCAATATTTGCCAGTTAGTTTTCACTAGCTAGTAATTTTTTTGATTACTTTGCAAAAATAAGCAATAAATAATAAAGTAAAAAATAACCCTTAGAATCATCCTTAGGTTATAGGC
>SSGY01000046.1 GCA_008017145.1 Neisseriales bacterium | reverse complement strand
CCACAGTTACCAAAACTTGTTTCTAGCGCCGTTTCATCCTGACGATCAATTACAGTTACCTCACAACCAGCTTCAGCTAAATACCATGCCGTTGTAACTCCGATTACTCCGCCACCTAAGATTAATACTTTCATCTACATTACCTCTAAGAGATTAATAAAATTCGACCAAACTCATTTTTGATTTTGTGCACTAATATGCTCAGTTAATTTAGAACTTAGTTTGCTATTTTTAAGACCAATAAAATAAAAGAATAACGATATTATAACAACTAATAGCTGACTAGTTGCGGATGAGAGGTACCCAATTCCTCCAAAAGTTCCTAAATATGAAACCACCGTAATTAAAAGCATATGGAAGAATAACCAGCTTGCAAGAAAAAAGTCACAAAACGCTTCTTTGAAACCAACTTTTCGAGAATGAAAAATAAAATATACAGGTGTACTTATGACCAAAACAATCAAACCTTTACCTGTTAGTGGCCATGAAGACCAAAAATACATTAACGATGCTAATACATAGCCCAAAGCTGAAAAATATTTACTTCCTCGAAGATGAATGCCATGAGCTGATTTGCCATATTTAGCATGTCTGGTTAATGCTCCATTTACTAAACACATCACAGCAAAAAGAATGATTAAACTCACACAAATTACAGAAACAATTTCTTGCCAGCCTGGAAGCAACCAAATAAATGCTAATGCCCCAAACAATACAAACAGCAAGCTGCCTAAAGGATTATCTTTCTTCTTGTAGGCAACAATTTTAGGCAAATACTCCGTAAAACCAGAAGTAATTTTAACTGCTGACGCATAAAAAATTAGTCCTGCACTAAATGGTGCTATAAATGCCACAACCATAATAATAGACTTAAGAAAATCTAATTTATATGCATGGCTAAGATCAATAAATGGTGCAGTATAAACGATTGATTGCCAGCCGTGTTCAGCTACCAAATCATGCGGTACAGCTACGATATAAGCCAATTGCAATACCGAATATATTATAGTACAAAAAATTACCGAGAGCAAAATTGCCAAAGGAATATTTCGTTTAGGATTTAAAGCTGACCCAGCAAAAGTAACCGGGGTTTGAAAACCAATGAATGCAAAAACGACACCACCAGTGGTTATTGATTGTAACATTCCATGAGATCCATATGGCATAAATGAATGAGTTGTAATACCAAGATTACTAAAATTATGTGCGACAACCAATAAAATAACCGCAACAATTATTGGTACCAGAATTTTTAACAAAGTTAAATATTTAATACACTTCATTAATAATGTCATTGAAGCATAATTGATAAAGAAAAAGGCTAAACACACCAAAGAAGTAATTGCTGAGCCAACGAAAGTCATGTCTCGACCATTAGCAGCCATTACTAGAGTATTAACAGATGGTAGCATTGAGCTTAAGTACTGTACGGTTGCAGTAGCCTCAGCAGGAATTAAACCGATCCAGCTTAGTAAAAAAACCCATTCAACAATAAAACTTAGTGCACTATTGTGGGTATAATCAACATAATGTCCAAATCCTCCATTTTTAGCGGGTAAAAAACCACATACTTCAATAAAATTTAAAGCAATAACCAAGATAATTATCGAACCAATTATCCAAGATAAGATGGCAGAAGGACCTGAAATCGATGCAATTAGGTAGGAGCTCATCAGCCAACCTGAGCCAACGATAGAACCAATACCAGTGTACATAAGGCTGGATAGATTAATTTTATTCATTTGACTTTGGATTCCTTACAATCATTCAAACATTAAAGATGACTAAATCACTCACGAATGACTATTATAATTGATTTGGCAGATTTTAGATATATGCAGCGCAATAAAAAAGCCACACATTATGTGTGGCTTTTTTATTTTAATTTGCGGGATTTTCACTCACAGGCAGTTCTTGTTGAACTGGTGCAGCTTCAGGTGCTGCAACCGGAGCTGGTAAAGCTGCTCTGATTGATAAACGCATTCTACCGCGATCATCAAACTCAGTAACTTTAACTTTAACTTCCTGACCTTCTTTTAGGTAATCACTCACGTTATTAACACGCTCATTAGCAATTTGTGACACATGAACAAAACCTTCACGTCCACCCATAATTGATACCATAGCACCCATATTACGATCTAGTAAACGAGTTACTTTACCATCATAGATTTCGCCAAGAACAGCTTCTGCAACAATGTTCTCAATCATTAAACGAGCACGATCTGCATTTTCACGTAAGCTTGATGCGATAGTTACTACACCTTCATCAGTAATGTCAATGCTTGCACCAGTATCAGCAATAATTCCTTTGATTACTGAACCACCTTTACCAATCACATCTTTGATTTTTTCAGGATTGATTTTCATAGTATACATACGCGGTACTAAATCAGATAATAATTTAGGATATGGTAATGCATTTTTCATCAAACCTAGAATATGCATCCGACCTTCACGCGCTTGTTGTAAAGCTACTTGCATGATAGGTTTGGAAATACCTTCGATTTTGATATCCATTTGCAAAGCAGTAACACCTTTTTCAGTACCAGCTACTTTAAAGTCCATATCTCCTAAATGATCTTCATCACCTAAAATATCAGTTAAAATAGCAAATTTGTTACCATCTAAAATCAAGCCCATTGCTACACCCGCAACGTGATCTTTGATTGGCACACCAGCTTCCATTAATGATAAACAACCAGCACAAACTGTTGCCATTGAAGAAGAACCATTTGATTCTAATACTTCAGATACCACACGTAAGCTGTATGGGAATGATTCAGCATCAGGTAATACCGCACGCAATGCACGTTTAGCCAAATTACCATGTCCAATTTCACGGCGTTTAGGCGCACCCATCCGACCGCATTCACCTGTTGAGAATGGAGGGAAATTATATTGAAGCATAAACCGATCACTATAGCTACCAGAAATAGCATCAATCAATTGCTCATCCATCTTAGTACTACCAAGAGTAGCTACACCTAAAGCTTGGGTTTCACCACGAGTAAACAATGCAGAACCATGCGTACGTGGTAATACACCAATTTGAATATCAATTGGACGCACTGTGCGAGTATCACGACCATCAATACGTGGCTCACCATTCAAAATTTTATCGCGCACAATTTTAGATTCAATATCAAATAAATGATTATTAATCGTATTCGTTAAACCTTTATTTTCATCAGTAATTAACTGAGCTAAAGTTTTAGCTTTGGCTTCATTCGCTTTAGCATAACGCGCTTGTTTTTGGCGAATATTGTATGCTTCAACTAAATCATTGTAGGCGATTTCTTTAATTTGCGCTATCAATGCTTCGTCTTTAACTGGTGGTGTATATTCCCAAATTGCAGGATTAACTTCACGTACAAATTCATTGATTGCATTAACTACAGCTTGTAAACTTTCATGACCAAACATCACACCAGCTAGCATTACATCTTCAGGTAATTCTTTAGCTTCAGATTCAACCATCAACACAGCTTGCTTAGTCCCAGCAACTACTAGATCCAAAGCAGAATTTTCTAATTCAGCTTTGCCCGGGTTTAGAACAAATTGTCCATCAACATAACCCACGCGAGCAGCACCTATCGGACCATTAAATGGTAAACCAGATAATGATAGCGCAGCTGAAGCACCAATAATTGCTGCAATATCCGAGCTAACTTCAGGGTTCAATGACAACACTTGAGCTACAACCTGAATTTCATTATAAAAACCTTCAGGGAATAATGGACGAATCGGGCGATCAATTAAACGAGCGATTAACGTTTCGTGATCTGCAGGACGACCATCACGTTTTAAAAATCCACCTGGAATTCTACCTACTGCATAGGCACGTTCAAAATAATCAACGGTCAAAGGAAAGAAATCTTGCCCAGCTTTGGCTTCTTTAGCCGCTACTACGGTTACCAATACAACC
Organism: Neisseriales bacterium; assembly: GCA_008017145.1. The sequence goes on along the minus strand of SSGY01000046.1, from coordinate 3,248 downwards.
GTTTCATCAATCGTTACTAAAACACTGGCAGTAGCTTGACGCGCCATTACACCAGTTTCTAAACTAACATTATGTTTACCATATTGAAAAGTTTTGGTTACTTTATTAAACACTTATAAATCCTTAAAAATTTGGGTTAAGCTCTTAAAGAAGCTATCGAATCAACTCATTAATTAAACTGATTAGATAGCTTCTTAATGATTCTAATTTAAGAGTAATACCCATAGTTAAACAAAAAGGTGGTATATTCTACCACCTTTTGCTTATTTGCGTAAGCCTAATTCTTTAATCAAACCTGAATACTTAGTAAAGTCAGTACGTTTTAGATAGTCTAATAAACGACGACGTTGTGAAACTAATTTTAATAATCCACGGCGTGAATGATGATCTTTAGCATGAGTTTTAAAATGACCTGTTAAGTCATTGATACGTGCAGTTAACAATGCAACTTGAACTTCAGAAGAACCAGTGTCACCAGCAACACGTTGAAACTTAGCAACGATTTCAGCTTTTTGAGCTACAGTAATAGCCATATTAATTTTCCTTAAATAAGGTTAATGATAAGTAATGCCAAGTAATAAATTTATTTTTATAACCTAGCAATACTCCGAATAAGGTCGATATTATCACACAACCAAGAGCTTTATGCAAGCCTAGTTAGTATAAACTGCGAGTTTTTGACCTGCATAGATAAAGTTTGTTCCTGCTGAAACAACTTTATCACCATCTTTAATGCCTGTAGCACGAATCTTCATAGAGGTGCCATCAGTTCCAATTACTTCCACTGGCACTAGTTTTGCCAATGAATTGCTGTCCATAACCCAAACGTAAGATTTACCATCTTTGGCATATAAACAGCTTAATGGCATTTCCATTCCATTGGTCGCATTCAGAGGCTCAACCGTAGCATCCGCAGCCATACCGTATTTGATATCATCTGATGGATTAGTAATCACTATCCGTGCAGTAAATGTACGAGTTTGTTGATCACTAGCTTGATTGATGATTCTAATTTTACCTTTGTAGTCTTTATTGGTAGCCCAAATTTTAATATCTGCAGGCATACCAGCTTTGTAATTATTGATTTGTGCCTCAGGTAATTCTACTTCAACTTCTTTATTGCCGGATACAGCCATAGTTGCAACGGTTTGCCCAGCAGTCACAACTTGCCCCGCATCCATGCTGACCGAAGTGACTATACCACTAGAAGGGGCTTTTAATGTGGTGTATTTAACTTGATTCTCATTGTTTGATAATTGATTACCAGCTTGTTCATATTGAGCTTTTGCGCTATCAAATTGAGCTTTCTGAGTGTCATACTGTGCTTGCGAAACAAAATTTTGCGCTAGTAATTGCTTATAACGCTCCAAATTTGCTTTCTGCGTCACATAATTAGATTTAGCTGAAGCAAGTTGCGCATTTGCTGAATCAGCAGAAAGCTTGTAATCTGTTGGATCTAGGCTTGCTAAAACTTGACCACTCACAACTTGCTGACCTATATCAACATTACGTTTGATAATCTTACCACCGACCCGGAAAGACAAATTTGGTTCAAATTCTGCATGAATAATTCCATGAAAGGTACTTCTAGTCTGCCCAACACCATTGCCAGCGACAAATACTTTGACATAGCGAGTATCCGCTGCTGGCTCAGATTTTTTAGCGCATGAAACAATCAAAGCACCACTCAATGCAATTAATGCAACACGTTTTATTAGCATATGATTACCCCTTTACGCGAATAATATTAGCACCAACATTATTTAATTTTTCTTCAATATGCTCATAGCCACGATCTAAATGATAAATCCGATCAACAATAGTTTGTCCTTCTGCATACATTCCTGCAAGCACCAATGATGCCGAAGCACGTAAATCTGTTGCCATTACTTCCGCACCATAAAGCGTTTCAACGCCATGAACAAATGCAGTATTTCCATCAACATCAATCTTAGCACCCATCCGGCATAACTCAGGAACATGCATATAGCGATTTTCAAAAATTGTTTCAACTAAGCGAGCACTACCTTCTGCCACGCAATTTAGCGTCATGAATTGAGCTTGCATATCAGTTGGAAAGGCTGGATAAGGTAAAGTTTTAATATCAACCGCTTGTGGACGCTTATTCATCACCACTCGAAGAAAATCATTCCCTTCGGTAACAGCAGCTCCCGCTTTAATTAATTTTTCAATAATCGCACCCATAGTATCTGGGCGCGCTTTAGTCAGGGTTAAATCACCCTGAGTTAAAGCTGCAGCAACGGCAAAAGTACCCGCTTCAATCCTATCGGCAACAATCGCATGTTCCGCACCATGAAGTTTATCCACGCCAGTAACCACGAGTGTATCAGTTCCAACACCTTCAATTTTAGCACCCATCTTGATTAGACAATGCGCTAAATCAGTTACCTCAGGTTCGCGTGCAGAGTTTTCCAGTGTCGTAATACCATCGGCTAAAACTGCAGCCATTAATAAATTTTCAGTTCCAGTTACGGTTACCATGTCCATTACAATCCGCGCGCCTTTTAAACGCGCCGCTTTAGCTTTGATATAGCCATGTTCAATCACGATTTCAGCACCCATGGCTTCCAAGCCTTTGATGTGCTGATCTACCGGGCGCGCACCAATTGCACATCCACCAGGTAAACTAACTTCAGCATAACCAAAACGAGCCAGCAAAGGTCCTAAGACCAATACCGAAGCACGCATAGTTTTAACTAAATCATAAGGCGCAACTAAACTGGTCACGTTTGACGCATCAAACTGCATCACATCACCACTAAAGTTAATTTTTACACCCATACCACCAAGCAATTTTTCCAGTGTAAAAATATCTTTTAATTGTGGGACATTGGTAAGTTTAAGATTATCCGCAGTTAATAAACTAGCACAAACAATTGGCAGTGCTGCATTTTTTGCACCTGAGACCCGAATATCCCCTTTTAGATTCATTGAATGATTTACAACTAATTTATCCATTTAATTTACTCCACTCTTCAGGTGTATATAATTTCATTGATAAAGCATGAACTTCTTCTTTCATGCGATCACCCAGAGCATCATAAATTAAGCGATGCCGCGCTAAGCGATTTTGTTCTTTAAAACTATCACTCACTACTATTGCTTCAAAATGGCGTCCATCACCACTAACATCCAAAAACTGACAAGGCAAATGCTCAGCAATTGCCTGATAAATTACATCTTCTAACATAAATACTTCCTAATGTTTAAATTTAACACCACGTTTT